>JBOGGP010000076.1:0-10480 GCA_050744105.1 Acidimicrobiales bacterium | reverse complement strand
GCCAGGCCGTCCCCGCCGGCGTGGCCGGCGGCTCGGGCGTTCCGGCCCACCAGGCCGCTGACCCCTGCGTTGGTGGCATCGGTGACGTGGGCCCGGCCCCCGCTCAGGTGCCACACGATCCAGCTGTCCACCGTCCCCCAGCGCAGGTCCCGCGCCCGGCCGGGGTCGTAGGTGTCGAGGAGCCAGGCCACCTTGGTGGCCGACTCGTTGGGGGCCAGGCGGATGCCCTCGGCCTGCAGCTCGAGGCAGGTGCCGGCGGTGCGGAGATCCTGCCAGCCGAGCCCCGGGCCCACCGCCTCGCCCGTCCCCGCGTCCCACACGACCGCCGATCCCCTCTGGTTGGTGACCCCGACGGCGTCGACCGGCCCGGCCTCGGCGAGGGCCCGCCGGGCCACGTCCACGGCGGCCGCAGCCAGCCGGGCCGGGTCGAGCTCGACCAGGCCGGGTAACGGGGTGCTCGCTGGGGTGGCCACCCGATGCGCCGGTCCCACGGCGGCGTCGCCGTCGACGACGGCAGCCCGGACGCTGCTGGTGCCGGCGTCGACAACCAGGATCTTCGTCGTCCCTCCCCCATGTGGTGGCCCCCGCAGAAAGCCGGAGGCAGCAGGCGTGCGCTGAGCCGACATCGTAGCCCCGGACCGGCCGGCTGGTCAGGGCCAGGGAGGTGGCCCGAAGGGGGAGGCCAGGCCGAGCTTGCCCGGGTTGAGGACCCGCCTGGGGTCGAGCGCCGTCTTTACCCGGTCGAGCACGTCGAAGGCGGGCCCGAGGGCGCCGGCCAGGTGCCGGGCCCGGTTTATCCCGATGCCGTGGTGGTGGGACAGGGCGCCCCCGTGGCTGGTGGTGGCCGCCATCACTGCGTCCCAGGCCGACCGGTAGTAGAGGTCGGCCCCGCCGGCCGGTGGGGACCCGGCGAAGGTGAAGTAGAGGCACCCGCCGTCGAGGTAGGAGTGAGACTGGTGGGCGGAGGCCACCACCGTGGCGTCGAGGGCTTCGAGGGCGCCCAGGGCGTCGGCGTGGATGGCGGGCAGGGCCCCCCACGTCCCGGCCACCTCGATGGTGTCGGCGATGAGGCCCTCCCGCACCACCTGCTCCAACGGTGGGAGCTGGTTGCGCTGTGCCCTCCAGTGGTCCACCAGCCCAGGATCGAGGCTTTTCCCCTCCTGGCATTCCTCCGCCACGATGCTGGACACGGCCGCCACCAGGGCCGGGTCCCCCTCGTCCACGACCACGAGCAAGGCAGTGCCGGCCGGAGAAAGAGAGGCGGTGCCGGCCAGGGAGAAGTTCCGCCGGGTCTCGGCCGGGTCGTAGAGCCGGAGGACGGCGGGGGTCGCTCCTCGCCGCAGGATGCGCCGGCAGGCGTCCAGGCCGACGGCGAAGGAGTCGAAGCCCCAGGCGCTGCCCTCCTCGCAGCCCGGTCGCGGCCTCACCCTCAGGGTCGCCTCGGTGATCACGCCGAGCGTCCCCTCGCTGCCCACGAACAGCTGGGTCAGGTCGGGACCGTGCGCCGCCCTGGGGTGCCGCCCCGAGGTGCGGATCACCCGCCCGTCGGCAAGGGCCACCTCCAGCGACACCGCCAGATCCTCGATCTTGCCGTAGCGGGTCGAGTACTGCCCGGCCGAGCGGCACGCCAGCCACCCCCCGACGGTCGAGAGGGCCACGGACTGGGGCCAGTGGCCGAGGGTGAGGCCGTGGGCCCCGAGCTCGGCCTCGAGGAGGTCGCCGAAGGTGCCCGCCCGCACGTCCACCCCGAGCGAGCGGTCGTCGATGCCGATCACGCCGGCCAGGCCGGTGAGGTCGAGGCTGATCCCGCCGAAGACCGGCACCGACCCCCCGCAGACCCCGCTGCGCCCGGCGCACGGAGTCACCGGCACGGCAAAGCGGCTGCACAGGTCGAGCACGGCGGCCACCTCGGCAGCCGTGGCCGGGCGGGCCACCGCCGCCGGCAGCGCCGGCACCTCGCCGCTGGCTCCCCACGCCACGCTGAGCGGCCACCAGTCCCGCCCGGCCTCCACCCTCGACTCCGGGTCGGTGAGGACCTCCGAGCAGGTCGCCTCCAGGCGGACGACGAAGGCGTCGGCCACGGCTACCTCGCGGCCCAGGCGGGAGCGCACCATCTCGGCCGGCAGGTGGAGGGACAGCGGGGGAGTGGGCCGGCCTGGGCCGGGTGGGGCCATCGGGCCAAGGTAGCCGGGTGGATGGCCGGACCGCCCCCACCGAGAGACGGGGTCTCGACAAGCCGATGGTGGCGCGCCACAATGGCGGTTCCGACGCCGGATTGCGAGCCTGCGGAGGCGGCCGGCGAGCCATGCCGGCTAGGTCGGGGCTCGGGCGGCACCAGCCCAGGAACGAGGATGCGAGGGACCCGATGAAGACTCTGGTCTGGCGACAGCGGGCAGCCTGCCGCGGCGTCGATCCCGACATCTTCTACCCGGTCTCGGAGGAGGACGCGGAGGAGGCCAAGGCCATCTGCGCCGGCTGTCCGGTGCTCGAGGCGTGCCTCGAGTACGCCCTGGTCAACCGGGAGCGGGACGGCGTGTGGGGCGGCGCCACGGAGCGGGAGCGCCGGCGGATCGCCCGCCAGCGGCGGCGGTCTGCCTGAGCGGTACCGTCTCGGGATGGTCTCGGGCCGCGGACAGCCACGCCGGCCGCTGACCATCGACGACCTGGGCGGTTGGCCAGGAGTCCTGTCCCGCATCGCCGCGGGGGCCGACCTGGCGGCCGGCGAGGCCGAGGCGGCCATGGCCGACCTGCTGGCGGGCAACGCCACGCCGTCGCAGCTGGCCGCCTTCATCTTCGGGCTGCGCTGCAAGGGGGAGACGGTCGAGGAGATGGCCGGCCTGGTGAGGGCCATGTTCGCCGCCGCCCAGGGGGTCCAGGTGGAGCCCCAGCTCAGGGCACGCCTGGTGGACACCTGCGGGACCGGCGGCGACCGGATGGGCACCACCAATGTGTCCACCGTCGCTGCCCTGGTGGTTGCCGGCGCCGGGGTCCCGGTCTGCAAGCACGGCAACCGGGCGGCGTCGTCCCGGGCCGGCAGCGCCGATGTCCTGGAGTCGCTCGGCGTGGTGATCGACCTGGGCTCCGAGGGGGTGGCCCGATGCATCTCCGAGGCCGGGATCGGCTTCTGCTATGCCCCCCGCTTTCATGCCGGCCTCCGCTTCGCCGGCCCCAGCCGCCGCGAGCTGGGCGTGCCGACGGCCTTCAACTTCCTCGGCCCCCTGGCCAACCCGGCCCGCGTGTCCCGCCAGGTGGTGGGGGTGGGGGACCCGGCCATGGCGGCCAAGATGGCCGGCGTGCTCGCCGCCAACGGGACCGCTCACGCCGCCGTGGTCTACGGCCACGACGGCCTCGACGAGCTGTCGACCACCACCGAGTCGACGATCCTGCGCCTGGTGGCCGGCGACGACGGCCCCCGCATCACCACCGAGACGGTGGACCCTGCCCGGCTGGGCCTGCGCCGGGCGTGCCTCGACGACCTGAAGGGTGGGGACGCGGCCGCAAATGCCGACCTGGCCCGGCGGGTCGTCGCCGGCGAGGGGGGCTCGCACCGCGACATCGTGGTGCTCAACGCCGCCGCCGCCCTGCAGGTGGGAGGCGCGGTCGAGACCCTGGCCGAGGGTATGGCGCTGGCCTCGGCGGCCATCGACGACGGGTCGGCGGCAGCCGCCCTGGAGCGCCTGGTGTCGGTCTCCCGGGCGGCCGCCTCCACCGCCCCCGTCCCGCCGGGGGCCTCGTCGCCCTCTCGGTCGCCCGGGACGGCAATCAGGCGTTAGCGTCTCGGTCGATGACCGAGGACTGGGCCGCCCTGGCTGGCCGGCTGACAGACAGCCTGCAGCTGGCCACGCCGGCGGTGGCCATCAGCTTCGTGGATCACGTCCCCGCCACCCTGCCCCGCTTCGAGGGCCCCATGAGCGAGCCCACCGCCGACGGCCGGCGGGGTCGGGTGGCCGCCGGCTGCGTGTTCTGGGCACGCGGTGCCGAGCGGGGGTTCGCCACCACTGCCGAAGACCACGGCAACTGCAGTGTGGGCTCGGTGACCCACGGGATGCTCGAGCCGGCCGACGCCGCCGGGCGCGAGGACGTGGCCACCCTGGTGGGAGCGGGCTGGGCCGGCCCCGGTGTGCTCGACGAGCTGCCCAGGGTCGCTCCCAGGCCAGCGGCGGTCACCTACGCCCCGCTGGCCGAGGCCACCCTCGACCCCGACGTCGTGCTCCTCCGGGTGAATGCCCGGCAACTGATGGTGCTCTCCGACGCCCTACCCGGCCTGTCCATCGGGGGAAAGCCCCAGTGCCACATCGTTGCCATGGCCAAGCAGCACGGGTTGGCGGCGGCCAGCGTAGGCTGCGCCCTCAGCCGTCAACGCACCGGAATGCGCTCCGACGAGATGACCTGCGCCCTGCCCGCGGCCAACCTGGAGGCGGTCGTGGACGCGGTGGAGACGACCGCCGCCACCGACTCGGTGGTGGCCCGCTACGCCGCCGGGGACGCCCGCCGCTTCCAGGTCTGAGGAGGCGCGGCGTCGCCCCCAGGCGGCAGGCCGGCGGCGCTGTCAGCTGTCGCTGGAGGTACCGGTACCGGGAAGGAGGGGAGCCAGCTGGGCGGCGGTCGGTTCGCTGCAGCAGAACCAGGGCTCGGTGAGCCGGGGCCGGGCGCCGGCCGGCCCTCTGGAGACGGAGCCGGGGAGGGGAGGGGCGCCGGCGGCGGGCCGCATGGCCCGTATGCGCCCGGCCACGGCGTCGAAGGTCGGCTCCGGCGGCTGGTCGACCCGGGCCTCGACCAGGCCGGCTAGGTCGCGCTGGAGCTGGTCGATCGCCGGGTCGGGGTGGGCCCAGGTCCACCCGAGGCGCTCGCAGTCGTAGGCCCCGAGGTGGGCCGTCGTCTCGGGCCGGCCCAGCAGGAGCGAGCCGGGGGGGACCAGGAGCCTCACGCTGTACTGGACCGGGTCGACGTTGGCCACCAGGTCATGGGCCACCACGAAGTCGACCAGGGCCACCAGGTCGTCGGCCGTCGTCCACGGGGTGAAGGGCAACCACGACGGTCTCACCTCGATGCCCGCCTCCCGGGCCGCGACCACCGCGGCAGACTCGTCGGCCACCGTGTGCCCCTTGTCGAGGTAGCCGAGGATCACGTCGTCGACCGACTCGAAGGCCGAGACCACGAACAGGCAGCCGGCGCCGGCCAGGTCGGAGAGCATCCCCCGGTGGCGCAGGAGATGGGTCACCTTGACCGTGCAGTCGAAGGTCAGCCGCGGGTGGCGCCGGTGGACGGCGGCGACGACCCGGCCGGCGTGGCCGGGGATGTTCAGGAAGTCGGGGTCGGCGTAGCTGATGTGGCCGGCGCCGGCATCTACCAGCTGGTCGACGTCGGCCAGCACCGTCGTCTCGTCGACCCTGCGCACCCGGCCGTCGTATACGACCGGGACCGGGCAGTGGCGGCAGCGGTGGGAGCACCCCCGGCTGGCCTCCACCGAGCCGGCCAGGCGGAGGTCACCGTCGACGGCGAGGCGGGTGTAGCGGTCGACGGGAGGCAGGAGGCTGCGGCGGGGGAGGGGGTGGTCGACCCGCCCGAGCTGGACGGCGGGCCCAGGGTCGAGGCCGGACGCCCAGGCGACCAGGCCGTGCTCGTACTCGCCGGCGACGACGGCGTGGGCGGTGCTGCCGGTGGTGGCCTGGGCGCCGGTGGCCGGGGCGGCCGTGGCCGGGGCGGCGTTGGCCGGGGCGGCGTTGGCCGGGGCGGCGTTGGCCGGGGCGGCGGTGTTGGCCGGGGCGGCGGTGGCGGCCTGGGCGGCGGTGGCGGCCTGGGCGGCGGTGGCGGCCTGGGCGGCGGTGGCGGCCTGGGCGTACAGCCCGTAGAAGCAGAGCTCGATCCCGGGGCGGCGGGCCCGCACCGAGGCGGCCACCCGCAGGGCCAGGCGCATGGCGGTGTGCATCGGCACCGAGAAGGCGACCCGATCGGCCCAGTCGATCGCCTCGGGGGCCAGGGTGTCCACCGCCAGGTCGGTGCATCGCACCTCGTGGCCGGCGGCATGGAGGGCGGCCCCGGCCCGGGCCGCCATCAGGGGCTGGTGACCGAGCTCGTAGGTGGAGACGAGCAGGACCCTCACGACCGAAGCGTACCGGCCCCCGCCCGGGCCGGAGGCTCTCCCCCGGGGCGCAGGTTGACGTGCAGGCAGCCCTCCGCCTGGCGCAGCGCCGCCACCACCGAGGCCGGGTCCGGGCCCCTGGCAAAGAGGAACCCCAGGTAGCGGCCGCCCTCGGGCAGGGGGACCACGGGCCGGCCGGCGGCGACGCTGATCTCCACGCCGGTGATCCCCACGACCTCCCGGGCCTCCTCAACGCCGCTCACACCTTCGAGCACCCCGCCGGCCCGGATGGGCAGCATCATGACCCCCGAGGCCCCGGCGCCGTCCCCGCCGGCGGTCCTATCCACGGCGGTCCTGGCCACGGTGGCCAGCGCCCGCCGCGTCCCCGGCCTGGGCACCAGGTCGAGGCCGAGGGCGTGGCCCAGGATGATCTCCTCCAGGCTGGCTGGCTCACCCCGGCCGTTACTGAAGCGCAGGGCCCGCCCGCACAGGCCCCCGATTGACCGGGCCGCCACCTCGATGACGACGGGCTCGATGACGACGGGCTCGATGACGACGGGCTCGATGACGACGGGCTCGATGACGACGGGCTCGATGACGACAGGGTAGTGTCGGGCGGCCAGGCGCACCTCGGCGTGAACCGGCCCCTCGACCAGTCCCAGGGCGGTCGTGGCCGAGGCGACGCAGGCCTCCACCTGGCGCAGCACCCGCCCGGGCTCTGCGGAGGGAGTGACGTAGATCGTCTCCTCGAAGAACGGGCCATCCATGGGGTCGGGCTTGTCGAAGATGGCCAGCGTATGCAGGCGGCCCGCCCGCAGGAGGCCTTCGAGCGCCACCTCGGGGCCGGCCACGTACTCCTCCACCAGCAGCTCCCCGGCCTCGCCTCCGAGGATGGCCAGGATACGCCGGGCCGCCTGGGCGGCGCCGGCGTCGTCGTCCGCCCGGATGACGCCCTGGCTGGCGGCCCGGTCCACCGGCTTGACCACGCACGGGTATCCGACCGCCCTGGCCGCGGCGACAACCTGCGCAGATGTCTGGGCACCGGCCTGCTCGCCGGTGCTGCCGGGGGCGCGGGAGACGGCGACGGCGACGAAGCGGGGCTGGCTCACCGAGGCGGCGGCCAGGCGCCGGCGCATCTTCGCCTTGTCCCTGGTGGCCGACACCGAGTCGGGCGGGTTGTGGGGGAAGCCGACCAGCTCGCCGGCGCTGGCGGCCACTAGTACCCCCTGGTCGTCTACCGCCACCACCGCGTCCAGCGGCGCTCGCCGGTGCAGGGCCGCTATCGCTTCGACGGCCGCGCCGGGCCTGTCCAGGGGGACGACGACCGCCCGGTCGGACATGCTCCGGGACAGGGCCTGGCGGTGCTCGGAGCCGACGACGACCTCGACGCCCAGCCGGGCGGCGGCGGCCACGAAGTCGGCGGCTCGATAGGTGGCGGTGGGCAGCAGGAGGAGAACCCGGGGCACGTACCTATGATGGTCGCGAACCGACCGAGGTGAGGCGCCCATGACCGACCGACTGACGACCGACCCTTCGACCGCCGGGGCTGTGAACAGTCCCAGCGGTGTGGACGGCGCCGGCCCGCCCGTGCTGCGGGTCACCGAGGCCGCCGTGGCCAAGGTGCTCGAGCTGCGGGCCGGCGAGCACGAGCACGAGACCCTGGCGCTGTGGGTCGAGGTCAGCGGCACCAGGGGCGGCGCCTACACCTACGACATGTACTTCCAGCTGGCCAGCGACGCCCGGCCCGGCGACTGGAGCGAGGCGATGCCCGGCGATGCCGCCGGCGGGCTGACCATGGTGGTTCCGGCCGCCAGCACCGACAGGATGCGGGGCTCGGTGCTCGATCTCAACCAGGATCTGGGGCAGGCCGGCATGACCATCCAAAACCCAAACCGGCCGCCGGTGCCCTCGGCCGGCAGCCCGCAGATGGGCCAGAGAACGGGGGACCTCACCGGCGACGTGGCCCAGCGGGTGATCCAGGTCCTGGACGACCAGATCAACCCGTCGATCGCCGCCCACGGCGGGCGGGCCGACCTGGTGGCCGTCGAGGACGGGGCGGCCTACCTCCGGCTGAGCGGGGGGTGCGCCGGCTGCGGCCTGGCCGCGGTCACCCTGAGCCAGGGGATCGAGGTGGCGCTGTTCGAGGCCGTGCCCGAGGTCACCCGGGTGATCGACGTGACCGACCACGCCGCTGGCACCAACCCGTACTACGAGCCGGCCAAGAAGTAGCCGGGTCCGGCTTTGGACCCCAGTTGTGCATCAAGGTACGGCTAAGGGGTACCGTAGTGCACAACAACACAACAAGCAGCCTGATTTGCCCGCCGGGGACCGTGACGGCCTGCGAGGTGTGAACAGCCCGCCGTGACCGCCCTGACATGGACGCGTGTTCTCATTCGCCGAGAGCGGCTCCAGCCGGGCCATGGGGCCCAAGCTCCCCAAGCTCCCCAAAGGCGGCCTCCAAGGCATCGAGTTGCTCGTGAAGGTCGGGCGGTCCCGCCGCCGGTCCGGCGGCGGCCCTTGACAGTTGGCCCCGCCAGGCGGCGCACAGGCCAACCAGGCGTTGCGCCGACAGCTCGAGGCGGCCGATCTCGCTGTCGATGGTGGACATTGCCGGCCGCCGCCACCGACCGTCCAGCCGATCGGCCCGGACCAGGCGGTCGTCTATGACCAGGGCGTGGTCCACCAGATCGCCGGCGACCCGGGCTAGCGGCGATGTCGCCGGATCGCCGCCGCGGGCGCCGCGGCGGCGTCCGGTTGCCTTGGAGGATCGGGGCCTCGGGCCAGGCGAACCCCTCCTCTCGACAGACATGGCGTGCTCGACCAGCTGGCAGACGCCCCGCAGCCGGCGGTGCAGCACGGCCGCCCGCCGCCAGCTCCACAGCCACGAGGTAGGAGCCGGGCTGGCCTGCCGCAGCACCAGGCGGTTGGCTCGCCGTAGCCGGCGCATGACGACGAACCAGGTGCCACCGACCACGCCGCCCGCACCCGCCGCCACGATGGCAAGGATCTCGACGACGGTGTGCACCACCTCGGATTCTACCCGGCTCGAATTATGCCCCGGCCGGCCGGGGGCCCGGGCCCCGGTCGCCAGGTGGGTCAGCGGAGCAGGGCCATCGGCCGGTTGGCTCCCAATTTCGTCGGCCGCGCTCGCCGGCGGTCCGGTCCGATGGACCCCTCACTACGCTCGCCCTGGGTCAGCCTTGGGCGCCCGACAGCACCGACATTCCTACAGCACGGACGATCATTGTTGCCTGAACTACCAGAAGCGGACCAGACCACCGTGCCCCCGATCCCGTCCAACCGCCGCCCCGGGAGGCTCCTGCTACCCGCGCTCCGCCTGGCCTGGCTGGTGGCTCGCAACGGCGAGGCGGCGTGGCCGCCGGTCAGTGCCCCCCGGAGGTTGAAGCCCCTCCTCACCCACACCCGCCTGACCGCTCCGGCGCTCGCCACCATCGGATCCGTGGTCGAGCAGGACGCCGGATTCAGGAGCCGGGTGGCCGAGGGGACCACCGAGGCCGAGGTGGGCCGGGCCGGATGGCTGTGGCTGACCCGGCCGGAGGGGTGGTCGGCCGAGATGGCCCGGATGGAGGAAGCGGCGGCGCACGAGGAGCGGGCGGCGGGCGAGGCCGGCGCCGAGCGCCGGGCCCGGCGGCGGGTGCAGGCCCTGGAGGCGGAGGTGGCCGTCCAGACGGCTCGGGCCCGGCAGGAGTCACAAGCGGCATCCGCCCGGACCGAGGAGCTGGGCGCCGAGCGCCGGGCCCGCCGGGCCGCCCAGCGAGCTCAGGCCCAGGCGGAGGGCGAGACGGAGGCGGCCCGGGCCGAGTCGGCGGCGCTGCGGCGGCGGGTGTCGGACCTGGCCGCTCGGGTGGCCCAGGCGGAGGCGGCGACGGCCGCCCTCGGCGCCGACCGGGACCGCGTGGCTGAGGAGCGGGCGGCGGGCGCGGCCAAGGCGAGCCCGCCACCTGAGCTGGTTGCCGCCCTGGCTCGGGCGCTCGATGCCACCCGTGTGGTGGGCCGAGCTCTGAGTGAGGCAGTGGCCCACCTGGGCACCGACGGATCGCCAGGTGGTCACGAGGGAGGTGACGAGGGAGGTGGTGAGGGAGGTGGTGAGGGAGGTGGCGAGGGAGGTGGCAAGGGAGGTGGTGAAAGGACCCCGCCCGGCCCGCTGGACACCGCCACCCAGGGTCTCGGGGACGGGCGCGACCGGGTCTCCGCCCCCCGGCCAGGCCCCGAAGCGGGGCCGGACTCCGCGGCGAGGGAGATCGTGGGCCGGGTGCCCCGGCCCGGGTTGGCGGGGCCGGGCCGGCGCCGGCGAGCGCCACCGGCCCGGCGGCCGGTGCCCCTGCCCCCCGCCACGTTCGAGGAGTCGTCCGAGGCCGCCGGTCATCTGGTTCGCAC
>JBOGGP010000075.1:0-10694 GCA_050744105.1 Acidimicrobiales bacterium | reverse complement strand
GGGCCGCCTGGCCGGCCGGGGCCGCCGGGTCCACTGCCGCCGGCTGGCCCGGCTGGGCCGGCGCGGGAGTCGCCACGACCGGAGCGGGGGTGGGCGTCACCGCAACGGGGGCCGGCGCCGGTGCGGCCACCGGGGAGGGTGCGGGAGCGGGTGCCACCTGAGGTGGGGCGGAGACCTGCATCTCGGCCCGCACCGGGGTGAAAGCGGTGATGCTGCCGGTGCGGAGGTCGTCCTGGGTGGCTTTCAGGAGATAGTAGCCCGGTGCCTCCTGGGGCACGGTGAAACTGAGGCTGAAGTCGCCGTTGGCATCGGGGCTCGCAGTCATGACGGGCATGGCGACCGGGTTGCCTTGTGCATCCATCATGCTCACGCTCACCTGGGAACCCGTGCCCGCGGGCTCGAACGACTGACCGGTAACCGTCGCCGTCGCTCCGGGGAGCATGGCCGCCGGGCTCACCTGCAACAGGATGCTCGACGTACATGCGAAGGCCGGGCCCGCCCACCCGATGACAACTGACGCCAACGCGCCCGTTACGTAGGCGCCGACCCGTTTGGACGACTGGGCAGTCTTCACGACACGCACTCCTCTCCCCCGCGGCAGTGGCAGGGACCACGTGGATTCAACTTCCGATTTCGGCGCATGGCAATACACAAAATGGTATATGCTACTAACATGTACGGCGCCGAGGCCCTCAGTCGCCGAAGCCTGGAGTGAAAATGAGGGTGGGTGGACCGCGGGCATGACCCGCTGGCCGACCGCCACCATTTCCCCCGCTCACGGTGGGCCGCAAGCCCCCCATCTACTCAGTCGTTGCCTATGAGGCGCTCACGGTAGGCCATGGCCACCGCTTCGAGCTGGCTGTGGGCGCCGGTCTTGCTGAGGATGCTGTGGATGTGGCTGCGGACGGTCCCGGGCCTTATGGTGAGGCTCCGGGCGACGTCGACGATGCCTGCGCCCCGGCTGAGCTCTTGGAGCACCGCCAGTTCCCGGGGCGTAAGTGAGAGCAGGCGCTCGACCCTGACGTCCTGGTCGCGGCAACGCCTGGACAATTCGGCGACCATGCGCTCGAGGCGGTCCCGGAAGACCGGGCTCTCACCGGCGTGGGCCCGGCGGACGCCATCCGCGAGCAGCTCCACCGGCACGCTCTTTGGCAAGAAGCCGGCGGCACCGGCGCCGAGGCAGGCCCGGATCTGCTCGGGCCCCGAGACAGCGGACAGGACAATGATCCGCTGGCGGGGAAGCCAACCTCGGATCGCCTGCACGGCGGCGGGCCCATGGGTGCCGGGCAGCCAGTAGTCGAGCACGGCCACGTCGGGCTTGCGACGAACGACCGATTCGACGGCGTCGAGACCCGTAATCGGGTGCTCCTCGACCACGGCAAGGCCGGCGTGCCCGGCCAGGGCCTGGCCCAGGGCGTCGGCCACCAGGAATTGGGGATCGGCGACCAAGACCTCGATCCGGTCCACAGACTCTCAGCGTAGTGTGGGGCCAGGTCACTGCCACGAGAATGGGCCGGAGGATCGGGAACATGAAGCGTTTCACCGGCAAGGGTCAACCACCGTCGGACGACAAGGAGCTCGCCGAGCGCGAGGCGGAGGCAGTGCTCGAAAGGATGGCGTGGGCTGCAAGACGGCCACCCGCCGCTCCCCAAGGGCGCCCCCGGCCCCCACAGACAGCCGCTCGGTTGGCCGTAGGACGCCGGCCCCTGCCCCAGGTCGACGACGGGTACGACGAGTACGACGACAGCGACTACGACGACGGCGACTACGACGACGACCTCGACGAGCCAGAGAGTGCACCGGCCGCCCAGCGGGTCTTCCGGCGGTTCAAGGACCTCCGGGACATGGCCCTCAAGGCCCCCGACGACAAGGAGCGCCGCGATGCCGAGGCGGCGGCTGAGCTCGATCGGATGATCTCGCGCTCCGGCCGCCCCCCGGCGATGCCCCCCCGGGCCCCCGTGGCCCGCAGGCCGCCGCCGCGTCCGGGGCCGGCACCTCGCTTCGATACCCCCCCGAGGACGGCACCGGGTGTGGCGCCCCGAGGCGCCCGCTTGGACCCCGAGCCCACCCTGCGGCCCGACATCCTGGCCCGGGCCAGGCGGGGGCCGTTGCCACCCGCCGGCGCCGGCGACGACCTCGAGCCCGAGGACGACCGGCCCTACCAGGGTCGAGCCGGCGCCGGGGAGGACGTCGATGTCAGGGCGGCGGAGGCGGAGGAGCAGCCCGACGAGGAGGACGACTTCGAGGACGAGGACGACTTCGAGGACGAGGACGACTTCGAGGACGAGGACGACTTCGACGACGAGGACGAGGACGACTTCGACGAGGACCTCAGCCCGGAGGAGGAGGCGGCGAGCATGACCGAGTTCGCCCTCCAGCAGCTGGCTGAGCGCGACGGTGGCCGGGGGCGCCCCGAGGACTTCGGCTACAGCCGTGTCGATCCGGCGGCGGCCCGGCGGGCCCGGGACGCGGCGATGGCACGCTTCCTCGACCAGCAGGGCGTGCGCCAGCGGGCCGAGCAGCCCCCGGGCCTGCGCCAGAGCCCGGTCCCCCGCCGCCACGACGAGACCCCGCCCAACGAGACCCGGTGGGTAGTGGGTGGCCGGGCGCACACCGAGGCCGACCGCGCCGCCCCGGCCGAGCGCCGGCCCTCCGGTCTCGGCCGGCGCCCCGCCACCCGGCCGGCATCCGAGGCTCCCCCGCCGGCAAACAGGCGTCCCGCCACCGCCACCAGGTCAGCCACCCAGGCGGCGGGCGCGTCCAGGAGGGCAGCTTCCGGGCCGGCGCCCGCCCCGAAGCCGGCGGTAGCCCGGACCGCCGCCACCAAGGCCACCACCGCCCGAGCTTCCTCGGCCAAGAAGCCCGCTGCGGCCAAGGAGCCCGCTGCGGCCAAGAGGCCCGCTGCGGCCAAGAGGCCCGCTGCGGCCAAGAGAGCCGTACCCGCCACCAAGACCACCGCCGCCAAAGGCGCCCCGGCCAAGAGGGCGGCGCCGGCCAAGGGCCAGGCCGCCGGCAGCCCGAGCGTGATGAAGGTCGGTCGAGCCAAACGGATCGCACCTCCACCGACCGGCCGTTAGACCTGCCGGGCCGATCATCCCACCGGCCCCCAGAACACGGCCTAGGCCTAAACCACCCAGGGACGCAGAGCTCCCTTCCCCTTCCCCGTCCCCCGCGCCTGGTTCCCCGCTGCGATGAAGCCGGTAGGTCGGTCCCTGACCGGGCTCGGGACCAGCCTCCTACGGCGCCTGCGCCGGCCGGGCTCTGCGGCCGTTGACCTCCATGAACAGCTGGGCGGCGGCCTGGCGGATGGCCAGTGACCAGGTCGGGTAGGCGTGGGTGGTCAGGGCCAGGCGGGCGGGGAACATCCCGCCCCGCATGATCAGGGCGGCCTCGTGGACCATCTCGCCGGCCCGGGGAGCCACCACCGTCGCTCCCACCAGCCGGCCGCCGGCCAGGTCTCTGGTCAGTCGCCGGGGCCCGACGACCAGTTTGACGTAGCCCTCGGTCCGGCCGGCGGTGACGGCCCGGTCGACCTCGGTCATCGGCAGGTACGCCACCCGTGCCCCCTCGACCGAGGCCGCTGCCGCCGTCTCGGTCAGGCCCACCCTGGCCACCTCCGGATCGGTGAAGGTCACCCCGGGGACGTCGCCGTCCCGGAAGCGGCGGTAGGGGACCTTGGACAGGGCGTTGTTGGCGGCGATCCGGCCCATCTCGTCAGCGGCGTGGGTAAATTGCAAGCCCCCGGCGATGTCCCCGGCCGCCCAGATGTTGGCGACGTTGGTGCGCATGTGCCGGTCGGTGCGAACCCAGCCGCGCCCGTCGACGGCGACGCCGGCGGCCTCCAGCCCCAGCCCGTCGGTGATCGGGCGCCGCCCGACGGCGACCAGCACGGCGTCGGCCGAGATCACCCGCCCGTCGTCGAGGCGGACGTGCCCCCGAGCCCCGTCACCGCCGTCGCCACTGCCCGCGCCGGCCACCTGGTGGCCCGTCACCACCGTCACCCCGTTGGCGACCAGCGCGGCAGTCACGATTCCCGACGCCTCTGCCTCCTCCCGCCCGAGGAGCCGGCCGGCGCCCTCGACCACGGTGACCCTGCTGCCCAGCCGGGCGAACGCCTGGGCCAGCTCCACCCCGATCGGCCCCCCGCCGACTACGACGAGGCAGGACGGAAGCTCGGTCAGCTCGAAGACGTTCTCGTTGGTCACCACAGGTGGTCCCGATCCGTCCAGACCGGCCACCGGGGGCACCACCGGCGCCGAGCCGGTGGCAATGACCACCTGGCGGGCCCGATGGCGGGTCCCTCCGGCCGACAGCTCGACCCAGGGTCGGCCGCCCGAGAGCAGCTCGGCCCGACCCTCGATGACATCGACGCCCTCGGCTCGCAGCACGTCGGGCGCCTCGGTGGCGGCGATGCGCTCGACGACCTGGTGGACCCGGGACATGGCAGCGGCAAAGCCCTCCCCCTGCGCCGCCGACTCGATCATCGTCTTGGAGGGCACGCAGCCCACGAAGGTGCAGTCCCCCCCGAGCCGGCCGTCGTGGACAAGGGCCACCCGAGCCCGGCGCCGGGCCGCCGTCCTCGCCGCGGCCAGGCCCCCGGCGCCGCCGCCGGCGACCACCAGGTCATAGTCCATGGCTCCAAGACTTCCAGATCGGCCAGCCCTAGCGGCGGACCCCTCTGGTGCCGCTGCTACCCTGGCTCGCCGTCCCTGTCTGGCAGAACCGGACGCGGCGTGGTCAGATGGTCGGGGAGGGGCGGAGGCGCCACGCCGGCGCTGCCCCTGACGCCTGCCGATGAACCACCTCGTCGCCACCTACGGCTACCTGGCCGTCTTCCTGCTGGTGACCGGCGAGAGCCTGGGGATCCCCATCCCCGGGGAGACGTCGCTCATCGTGGCCGCCGCCTACGCCGGCCAGACCCACCGCCTGTCGGTGTGGGCCATCTGGGCCGTCGCCGCCGCCGCCACCGTCACCGGCGACAACGTCGGCTACTGGCTGGGGTCCAGGGGGGGCTTCGCGCTGATCCGCCGCTGGGGGCCCAAGCTGCACATCTCGCCGGCAAAGATCAAGGTCGGGTGGTACGTCTTCGCCCGCCACGGGGGCAAGGTGGTGTTCTTCGGTCGCTTCGTCTCCGTGCTGCGGACGTATGCCGCCTTCCTGGCCGGGGTCAACCAGATGCGGTGGCGCCGCTTCGCCGCCTTCAACATGGCCGGCGGGGTGATCTGGGCGGCTGTCTACACCTTCGGCGCCTACTACGCCGGCAACCTACTGAGCCGGGCCTCGACCTACGTGACCATCGCCGCCGTGGCCGGCATCGTCCTGGCCGCCGGCGCCACCGCGGTGGCCGTGAAGCGGGGCGTGGCCCACTTCACGGACCGGGCCGAGGCGGCATTCCCGGGCACCCTCGACGACGCCCGTCCCTGACCACCCGGGTGGGCGTAGCCTCATCCAGGACCGCCCCCAGGGTCGTATCCCACCACGCCGGCGATGGTGCCGGCCGTGGTCCCTCTCTGCCATGACGCCGGGCGCCGGCAGGGCGGTTTGGGCTAGAAGAGGGGGGACCCAGACCCGATGAGGGAGCCGATGAACGGAGAGCCAGTGACCGATCGCCCGACGTTGCCCCGTGTGGACCGCGACGAGGTGTTCCTGGAGTACACCAAGAGCATCTGCCCGGTGTGCAAGGTGGTGGTCGACGCCGAGGTCAACATCAAGGACGGCCAGGTCGTCCTGTCCAAGCGCTGCCGGGACCACGGGCCCTTCGCCGCCCTGGTGTCGTCGGACGCCGAGGGGTACATGGCCGCCCTGCGCTACAACAAGCCGGGCACCCTCCCCCTCGCCACCCAGACCGAGGTGGTCGACGGCTGCCCGCTCGACTGCGGCATGTGCCCCGACCACAAGCAGCACGCCTGCCTCGGGATCCTCGAGGTCAACTCCAACTGCAACCTGGACTGCCCCATCTGCTTTGCCGACTCCGGCCACCAGCCCGACCACTTCGTCCTCACGATGGGCCAGATCGGCGTGGCCATCGACGCCTTCGTCAAGGCCGAGGGCGAGCCCGAGGTGATCATGTTCTCCGGCGGCGAGCCGACCATCCATCCCCACATCCTCGACGCCATGCAGATGGCCTACGACAAGGGGGTGCGCAACGTCACGCTCAACTCCAACGGCATCCGACTGGCCCACGACCGGAGATTCGTGGCCGCCCTCGGGGCCATGAAGCCCAAGCCACCCGGCATCTACCTCCAGTTCGACGGGCTGCGGGAGGACACCCACCTCAAGGTGCGCAACCGTGACCTGCGCCAGGCCAAGCAGACCGCCCTCGACAACTGCGCCGAGTTCGGCCTCACCGTGACCCTGGCCGCGGCCATCGAGCGCGACGTCAACGACGACGAGGTGGGCGACATCGTCCGCTTCGGCATCGGCCACCCGGCGGTGCGCGCCGTCGCCTTCCAGCCCGTCACCCACTCCGGGCGCCACCTGGAATTCGACCCGATGGCCCGCCTGACCAACGCCGACGTGGTCAGGGGGCTGGTCGAGCAGTGCCCGGACTGGTTCAAGAAGTCCGACTTCTTCCCCGTCCCGTGCTGCTTCCCGACGTGCCGGTCGATCACCTACCTGCTCGTCGACGGCGACGACGTCGTGCCCATCCCGCGCCTGATCGACCTCGACGCCCACCTCGACTACGTGACCAACCGGGCCCTGCCCGACTTCTCGATCCGGGAGGCCCTGGAAAAGCTGTGGTCGGCCTCCGCCCTGCCCGGCACCGAGACGAGCAACAGCCAGATCGAGTGCGCCACCTGCGGGATAGACCTGCCCGATGCGGTCAAGAGCCTCACCGACAAGGCCTTCATGATCGTGATCCAGGACTTCCAGGACCCTTACACCCTCAACGTCAAGCAGCTCATGAAATGCTGCGTGGAGGAGCTGACCCACGACGGCCGCATCATCCCCTTCTGCGCCTACAACTCGGTCGGCTACCGGGAGCAGGTGAAGGCCGACCTCACCGGCAAGGCCGTCGCCCCGCTGGTGCCCAACTCGAGCGCACTGGCGCAGCTGCTGCTCACCACGGCGTCGGGGGCACGCACCGTCGACGCCACTCCCGCCCGTCGTGACCAGACAAATGTGGGGAAAGGCCTGGCGTGAGCCTCGACCAGTCCGACCGGGGGCTACCGTCTGACGCGGCGTCGATCAAGGCCTGTTGCGCGACGGGCTATCAATCGGATCTGGTAGGCCTCGTCCTGGGCGAGAGCTATCACCCCGGAGGGGCCGCCCTGACCCGCCGGCTGGCCGCCGCGGTCGACCTGGGCACCGGCGACGAGGTAGCCGACGTGGCCTCCGGGCCGGGGGCGACCGCCCTGCTCCTGGCCCGCGAGTACCAGGCCTGCGTGGTCGGCGTCGACCTGGGCGCCGGCGCCGTCGAGGGGGCCAACGCCCGGGCGGAGGCGGCCGGGCTGGCGGGCACCGGGCCGGGCCGGGCCCGCTTCGTCGTGGGCGACGCCGAACGGCTCCCCCTGCCCGACGCCTCGGTCGACGTGGTGGTGAGCGAGTGCGCGCTGTGCACGTTCCCCGACAAGGCCGCCGCCGCCGCCGAGATGGCCCGGGTACTGCGCCCCGGGGGCCGGGTGGGCATCACCGACGTGGTGGTCGAGACCGACCGCCTCGACCCCGAGCTGGCCGACCTGGCCGGCTGGATCGCCTGCCTGGCCGACGCCCGGCCGGTGGAGGGCTACCGCCAGATCCTCGCCGGCGCCGGCCTCCAGGCGGTGACGGCCGAACGCCACGACCAGGCCCTGGCCGACATGATCGACATGATCGACGCCCGCATCCGGGCCCTGGCCATGGCCGGTTCCGCAGCGCTCGCCGGCGTGGACCTGGCCGGCGTGCGCCGGCGGGTGCAGGCCGCCCGCCGGGCCGTCTCCGACGGCAGTGCCGGCTACGCGCTCGTTACCGCCGCCCGCCCCTGAGCCGGCCGGCGCCTCGTCCCCCTGCCCGGGGGCCGGCGGCGCCTCACCCCCCGGCCGGGGGGGCGCTCATACCCCACCAGCCGGCCCCACCGGGGGGCCGCCCCCCCTGCGCCCGCCGGCGCCCCTGGACCGCATCGGCCGCCCACCAGGATCGGAGGGCCCGGGCGGCCAGCAGTGCCTGCATCGCTGCCGCCGGCCGCAGCCAGGCCGAGCGCGGCGCCTCCACCATCTGGCCTCGGGCGAAGCTGATGGCGGTCACCGCGGCGACGGGCAGGACCCAGGCCAGGCCGGCCGTGGCCACCAGCCGCCGGTCCTGCTCGTGGCGCCAGGCAAACCAGGCCCAGAACGCGGCGTCGGCCAGCGAGTCGGCGTAGTGGCCAAACTGGGTGGGCCCGGCCCACCGGGCCACGATGCCGTCAGCCTTGTCGGAGGCCAGCGCCACCACTCCGATCCAGGGCGTCCCGGGGACCAGCGCCGGCAGGTTGGCCCGCACCAGCGTCAGTGCGCTGGCCGCCCCGAGCGACCGTCTGGGCCCGAGCATCCCCAGGTGGGTCACGGCCATCAGCCAGCTGAGGGCCACCCAGCGGCGCCGGCCGGGGCCGGCGGCGGCGGCGAGGGCCAGGTGCAGGGCGCTCACCTCGGCCGCCGCCCGGGGATGCTCCCAGGCCTGGTGGGCCGAGCGGGCCGACGTGGACAGCGCGAAGCGGCCCCAGCTGGCCGGTCCCCAGCCGGCGTCCCGCAATCCGGCCAGGAGGACGTCGGTCGCCGCCCGGCTCTCGACGGCTCCGGCATGGGCCGGCCGGGTGGGGCGCGGGGGACCGGGCACGGCCGCCGACGGTACTGGCCGTGAGCGCGACCGTGGTGATCGGCGCCGGCCACAACGGCCTGGTGGCCGCCTGCTACCTGGCCCGGGCCGGCCACGACGTGGTCGTGCTGGAGGCCCGCGCTGTCGCCGGCGGGGGGGCCCGTACCGCCGAGACGGTCCCCGGGTACCGCTTCGACCTCCACTCGGTGGCCCACAACATCATCAACATGACCGACATCCCCGACGACCTGGACCTGGCGGGCGCCGGGCTCGACTACGTCGAGATGGACCCGTTCGCCACCTCGATCAGCGGCGACGGCCGCCACGTGCGCTTCTGGCGCTCGATCGACGCCACCGTCGAGTCGATCGCCGCCCACGACCCCTCCGAGGCGGCCGCCTACCGGGCCTTCATGGACGTCGCCGTGCCCGTCGTGCGATCCGTCCTGCCCGCCATAAGGGGCGGTCGGTCAGCCGCCGGGTGGGCAGGTGCGGCCTGGAACCTGGCCCGGGCGCTGCGCCGGGGGGGGCGGTCCGTGGTCGCCGACCTGGCCGGGCCCTACGAGGGACTGCTCCGGCGCCGGCTGGCCTCTGACCTTACCCGCGCCCCGGTGGCCGCTTTCGCCGCCCACGGCGCGGTGGGGCCCGGGGTCCCTGGCGGGGGCATATACGGCTTCTGGCAGGCCGCCTACCACCTCTTCGGCCAGTGGCACGCGCTAGGGGGCGCCCAGTCGCTCGCCGACGCCCTCGTCCGCCGGCTCCGGTCCTTCGGCGGCCAGGTGCGCACGTCGGTGGCGGTGACCGGCATCGATACGGCGGCGGGCCGGGTGGTCGCCGTGCGCACCGCAGCCGGCGAGCGCATCCCGACGACATGCGTGGTGGCCGCCGTCGATCCCCGGGTGGCGCTGCTGGACCTGCTCGACGGGGGCCTGCCCGGGGACGTGGCCGCCGGCCTGCGGGCCGCCCGCCGGGGCAACGTCGTGCAGGGGGTGGTCCACGTCGCCGCCCGCACCCTCCCGCCCTACCCCGGCGCCCGGGCCGAGGACTATGCCGGCCTGCAGAGCTGCGTGGCCGGCCTGGACGAGCTGGGCGCCGGCTGGTCGGCCGCCGAGGCGGGCCACCTCCCCGAGCCCCTCCCCCTGTACGCCTTCACCCCCTCGGCCATCGACCCCACGCTGGCCCCGGCCGGCCACCACACCGTCTACCTGGCCTGCCCCACCACGCCGGCGGACCTCCGGGGCGGGTGGGGGGCCAGCCGGGGGCGCTTCGTTGAGGCGGCGCTGGCCGGCCTGGAGGCACGGGCACCTGGCTTTGGCTCCGCCGTGGTGGCCACCCATGCGTGGACACCCGACCTCATGCAGGCCGAGGGGGCCTGGCCGGGGGCCCACCCCATGCATCTCGACCTCAGCCTCGACCAGCTCGGCCCCTTCCGACCGACCCCCGCCCTGGCCTCCCACCGGACCCCGGTCGCCGGCCTCTACCTGAGCGGGGCGGGCACCGCCCCCACCGGAGGCATCGCCGGCGGACCCGGCCGCCAGGCGGCTCGGGCCGTCCTGGCCGATGCCCGCCGCCGGCGCTGAGCCACCTGGCCGGAGGCCCGGTAACGATCTGAGGTCAGCGGCGCCGGCCCCAGCCCGGATCCTCGTTACGGGCTGGCTTGGGCATCGGGGCCCGGCGGCCCCCGGCGCCGGACTTGAGCGCCTGCCGGAGCGGGATGGACGGTACCGCGCCGGCCACCGGGGCGGCGCCGGCCGGGGCCGTGGGGGCCGGGGCCGTGGGGGCCGGGGCGTCGCTGGCCGGGGCGTCGCTGACCGGGGCGTCGCCGGCCGGGGCCGTGGGGGCCGGGGCGTCGCTGACCGGGGCGTCGCTGACCGGGGCGTCGCCGGCCGGGGCCGTGGGGGCCGGGGCGTCGCTGACCGGGGCCGTGG
>JBOGGP010000074.1:0-10730 GCA_050744105.1 Acidimicrobiales bacterium | reverse complement strand
CCGCCGGCCCCGGCCCCCCCGCCGGCCCCGGCCCCCCCGCCGGCCAGGGCCGGGCCCCGGCGCCGGAGCGCCACCCACGGCACGACGTCCACGACGCCGATGCGGGGGTGTACCCCGTGGTGGCCGCCCAGGTCCAGACGGGCAACCGCGGCGGTGGCGAGCGCCCGGGCGCCGGCTTCGACCTCGGGGTCGGGGCCGGCCAGGGTGAGCACGGACCGGTTGTGGTCTGCATCGGTGTGCACGTCGAGCAGGCACGGCCCCGCAGCCCGGGCCAGGCGGTCCAGCTGGCTGGCGTGGCGCCCCTCACTGACGTTTACGACGCACTCCAGCACGGCGGCCAGACTACGCTTGTCGCCGGCCCGGTCTCCCGCCGGCGGTCCCGCCCGAGATTGGCGTCACCGGGATGTACGCTGTGACCATGTTCGTCGCCAACATCGCCGGGGTGCCTGACCTCGCCATCCTGGGCATCCTCATCGTCCTCCTCTTCGGTGGTAGCCAGCTGCCCAAGATCGCCCGCAACATCGGGATGGCGGGCAAGGAGTTCAAAAAGGCGCACGACGAGGCGGCCAAGCCCGATCCCGTCGCCCCGGCCACGCCGTCTGTCCCGGCGCCGCCGCCGGCGGTCACCGCCGGCGTCGCCGACGACCGGGTGACCCTGAGCCGGTCCGAGCTCGACGCCCTGCTGGCCGAGCGCGAAGAGCGGGCCAAGCGCCAAGCCACCTCGTAGGGCCACCCGATGGGCCACCCCTGCCACAGCCCGTCCCGACTGCGGCCCAACCGCCCCCGTGGGCCTAACCCGCTGCCTGCTGCCAGCCGACCCGTGGGCGCACCGGAGGTCTGGGGCTGCTAGTCCCGTACTCTGCAAGCCGACCCGTGGGCGCACCGGCGGTCTGGGGCTACTAGTCCCGTACTCGGCCAGTCCCGTACTCGGCCAGTCCCGTACTCGGCCAGTCCCGTACTCGGCCAGTCCCGTACTCGGCCAGTCCCGTACTCGCCCTGGTCGCCTACTCGCCCTGGTCGCCTACTCGGCGACCACCCGGGTCTCCCCCCGCCGCCGGCGAGCGATGCGGCGCCGCTCCCGCTCGGACGCCCCGCCCCAGACTCCGTGCTCGATCCGGTTGTGGAGGGCGTACTCCAGGCACGGCTCCTTCACCGTGCAGTCGGCGCAGACCCGCCGGGCGATCTCCACGCCGACCCCGTCGCTCGGGAAGAACGTCTCGGCCGGCAGGTCCCGGCACTTGCCTCTGGCCATCCAAACTGTGTCCATCAGGTCCCTCCATAGGAGATTTCCCGGCTCGGGTCGAAACTTTGGTGTTGCACCATTCGGGTCGGAATTGCCCAAACTTCCTGGCCCAAACCCTTCCTCTGGACCGAGGTCACCAGCGAGGATCCGCCGTTCGCTCCGCACGCGACAAACCCGAGTCCGAGGTTACCCCATAGGCCCGGCGAAGGCCAGCGCCGAGCGCGCCAGGCTCTGTCAGGCGGTGCTAGCTTGCGCGGCAGTGGAAAGGATCGAGTGCCAGTGGTGCCGGGCGCAAAACCCTCCCGAGGCCAGGAGCTGCGAGACCTGCGGGGCCCCCCTCGACGGCCACAACCTGGTCAGCGACTCAGGATGGCGGGAGGCGCCCCGGCTGCGGGACATGACGGAGTTCCGCTTCTCGGCCAGCGTCTGCCAGGTGGAGGGCGAGATCGTCCCGGTGGCCGAGGTCAACCTGGCCCCCGGCGACTCGGTGTTCTTCGAGCACCACGTGCTGCTTTGGAAGGACGAGAGCGCCCCCCTGTCGGCCATGTCGACCGGAGGCGGGTTCAAGCGGGTGCTCGGGGGCATGCCCTTCGTCATCTCGGTGGCCCACGGCCCGGGCCGGGTGGCCTTCAGCCGGGACGCCTCGGGCGAGGTCGTGGTGCTGCCTCTCCACCCGGGCATGGAGCTCGACGCCCGGGAGCACGCCTTCCTGGTGGCCTCGCACACGATCAGCTACTCCTTCGTGCGGATCAAGGGCATGGCCAACCTGCTGCACGGCGGCGAGGGCATGTACATGGACCGCTTCGTCACCACCGGGGAGCCGGGCATCCTCTTGCTGCACGGCTACGGCAACGTTTTCGAGCGGGTCCTGGGACCGGGTGAGCAGATCCTGGTGGAGCCGGGGGCCTTCTTGTACAAGGACTCCAGCGTGGGCATGACCACCACGCAGATGAACGTCAAGACCGGCCTGATGCGCCACGGCATGTACCTGGCCGAGATGACCGGCCCGGGGCGGGTGGGCATCCAGTCGATGTACGTCCACCACCACAGCGGCTGAGGGTGACCGCCACCCCGCCGGCCGAGACATACCTCTGCCGCTACTGCCGGCTGGCCAGCGACGGGACCGCCACCTCGTGCCCGCACTGCGGGGCGCCCGTCGACGTGGCCTCCCGGGTCAGCGACTCGGGGTGGCAGTCCCAGCCCCCGATCAAGGACATGGCCCGCATCCAGTTCGGTCAGTCGACCTGCCAGATCGAGGGCACATACGTCCCCGGCGCCGACTTCGCCCTGCGGGGCGCGGACTGGATCTACTTCTCCCACCACACCCTGCTGTGGGCCGAGCCTTCGGTGGCCGTGCAGGCCATGCCCATGGCCGGCGGGTGGGACCGTGTCCTCGCCGGCATGCCCCTCGTCATGATGCAGGCCGGCGGGCCGGGCCACCTGGCGCTGTCCGACGACCACCCCGGTGAGATCGTGGCCCTGCCGCTGGCCCCGGGGGGATCGGTGGTGGTGCGCGAGCACCGGTTCCTCGCCGCTACCGGCAACGTGGCCTACCGCTGGGAGCAGTCGCCCATCTGGTTCACCGTCCAGCGGGGCGACGAGGAGGACTTCGAGTACCCTCTCGGTCGCCTGCTCGACCGCTTTGGGGCCGAGGGCGGCCCCGGGCTGCTGCTGCTGCACTCGCCGGGCAACACCTTCGTCCGGGACCTGGGCCCGGGCCAGACCATCTGCATCCAGCCGTCGTCTCTCCTCTACGCCGACCCGTCGGTGCGCATGGCCCTCCACTTCGAGTACCCCAGCTCCGGGGTCCTCAGCTGGGGCAATCGCTACTCCTACCGTCACGTGTGGCTGCGCCTGGGCGGTCCCGGCCGGGTGGCCATGCAGTCGGTCTTCGAGCGCCCCGAGTCGAGCGGCTACATCCGCCGCCACTCCCCGGCCACCCAGACGGCCTGGTAGGCCAGGCCCGGTCGGGCTACTTGACACGGTGGGCCAGTAACGTGATCATTGAACAGATGACCCTGTCCGCCCGAAGCCTCTCTGACCTCTCCCTCCTCCTTCTCATGTAGGCGAGCACACCCTCCAGTGCTCGCCTCGCCTCTCGTGCCCCCGGGCCGGGAGGTTTTTTTGTGCCCGCCGACCCCCGATCCCAGCCCCCGCCGACCCTCCGATCCCTGTCCCAGGAGCCCCGATGCCCCCGCAACGCCCCGCCGTCGCCCCGATGCCCTTCACCCGGTACCGCTCCCAGATCCCCCTGGATCTCCCGGACCGCACCTGGCCGTCGCGGCGGATCACGGCGGCGCCGGCGTGGTGCAGCGTCGATCTGCGCGACGGCAACCAGGCCCTGATCGACCCCATGGACCCGGACCGCAAGCTGGCCATGTTCGACACCCTGGTGGCGGCCGGGTTCACCGAGATCGAGGTGGGCTTCCCCTCGGCGTCCCAGCCCGACTTCGACTTCATCCGCCAGCTGGTGGAGGACGACCTGGTCCCCGCCGGGGTGACCATCCAGGTGCTGGTGCAGTGCCGGGCCGAGCTCATCGAACGCACCTTCGAGGCCATCGACGGGGCCCACTCCGCCATCGTGCATTTCTACAACTCCACCTCCGAGCTGCAGCGCCGGGTGGTCTTCGGCCTCGACCGCGGGGGCATCGTCGACATCGCCACCTCGGCCGCCGCCCTGTGCCGCAAGCTCGAGGGGGGCCTGCCGGGCACGGCCGTGTCCTACGAGTACAGCCCGGAGAGCTTCACCGGCACCGAGCCCGACTTCGCCGCCGAGATCTGCCGCGCCGTCATGGACGTCGTCGAGCCGAGCTCGCAGCACCCGATGATCCTCAACCTGCCGGCCACCGTCGAGATGTACACGCCCAACGTGTTCGCCGACGTGGTGGAGTGGTTCGGCCGGCAGCTTGGCTCCCGGCGCCCCTCGGTGGTGCTGTCGGTCCACCCCCACAACGACCGGGGCACGGCGGTGGCCGCCGCCGAGATGGCTGTGCTGGCCGGCGCCGACCGGGTCGAGGGGACGCTGTTCGGCAACGGCGAGCGGACCGGGAACGTGGACCTGGTCAGCCTGGCCATGAACTGCTTCGCCCAGGGGGTCGATCCCGGCCTGGACCTGGCCGACGTCGACGCCCTGCGCCGGGTGGCCGAGCACTGCAACCGCCTGCCCGTCCACCCCCGCCACCCCTACGTCGGCGACCTCGTCTACACCGCCTTCTCGGGCTCGCACCAAGACGCCATCAAGAAGGGGATGGCCGCCCTCGGCGGCGCCGGGCGCTGGGAGGTCCCGTACCTGCCGATCGACCCCAAGGACGTGGGGCGCACCTACGAGGCCATCATCCGGGTCAACAGCCAGTCGGGCAAGGGCGGGGTGGCCTGGGTCATGGACACCGAGCACGGCCTGGACCTGCCCCGCCGGCTGCAGATCGAGTTCTCTCGCACCGTCCAGGCGGTGACAGAGGCCAGCGGCACCGAGATCAGGCCCGGTGAGCTGTGGGATGTCTTCTCCGACAGCTACCTGGCCGAGGACGCGGCGATCCGGCTCCTGTCGGCTGAGGTCACGTCGGGGAAAGGGGGGACCGATCTGCTGGCCCACCTCTCCGTGGACGGCGAGCACCGCACGGTGGACGGTTCGGGGAACGGCCCGGTGGACGCCCTCATCAACGGGCTGGCCACCTGCCTGGGCGTGGTCCTGGAGGTGCGCGACTACAGCGAGCACGCCATGACGGCGGGCAGCGGGGCCTCGGCGGTGGCCTACGTGGAGGCCCAGGACCCCGCCGGCCGGGTGCGCTGGGGCGTCGGCATGAGCTCGAGCATCCTCGACGCCTCCCTCGAGGCGGTGGTCAGCGCCGCCAACCGGCTGCGCTCCCGCTGAGGGGGCCGGCGCCCGCTCTTGTAGGCTCCCTGCGATGTCCCAGCTCATCGGCCCCTCCTCCCGCAGCGGCGAGCCAGCTCCTCCCCGGGGGCACGTCCGCGTCGTCTACCTGGGCCCCGTCGCCCCCCACTGGCGGGTGGACGCCGACTTCGGCGACCGCAACCTGGTGGAGGAGTTCCGCCAGCGGGCCCTGGCCCGGCTCCTGCTGCTGCCGCCCCACGACCCCCAGTTCCGGCGCAACCGGGAGCGCGTCATGCGCGACGCCGAGCGGGAGAACCTGCTGATCGACTGGGATCTGGGCGCTCCCGAGGACGACGCCGGCTGAGTGGCGGCCACTCACACCGGGGAGGCGGCGGCGGCCGCCCGGTTGGGCGTCGCCGTTGCCGACGACGTCGGCCGGGCCGAGATCGAGGACGGCTCCCGGCTGTACATCAACCGGGAGCTGTCGTCGCTGGACTTCAACGCCCGGGTGCTGGCCCTGGCCGAGTCGGCCGAGACCCCCCTGCTGGAGCGGGCCAAGTTCCTCTCCATCTTCTCCTCCAACCTCGACGAGTTCTTCCAGATCCGCGTCGCCGGCCTGAAGGACCAGCGGGCCGCCGGCCTGTCGGGCACCGCTCCCGACGGCCTGTCCGTCTCCGACCAGCTGAAGGCCATCCGGACCGAGGTCGAGGCCCTGGTGGGCCGGAGGGAGGCCACCTTCCTCGACGACGTGGTCCCCGACCTGGCCGCCCACGGCATACGTCTGTCCAGCTGGGAGTCCCTCGACGACGCCGACCGCCGCCAGCTCGAGGACACCTTCGAAGAGCGGATCTTCCCGGTGCTCACCCCGCTGGCCGTGGACCCGGGCCACCCGTTCCCCTACATCTCCAACCTGTCCCTCAACCTGGCCGTCATCGTCGCCGACCCCGCGGGTGGCTCCCGTCGCTTCGCCCGGGTGAAGGTACCTCCCCTGCTGCCCGGATTCCTGGTCATGCCCGACGGCGAGCGGTTCGTGCCCCTCGAGCAGGTGATCGCCGCCCACCTGGGCACCCTGTTCCCGGGGATGGAGATCGAGGCCAACTTTCCGTTTCGGGTGACACGCAACGCCGACCTGACGATGGAGGAGGACGAGGCCGACGACCTGCTGGCGGCGGTGGAGATGGAGCTGCGGCGGCGCCGCTTCGGCCGGGCCGTGCGCCTGGAGGTCGACGCCGCCATGTCCGACGAGGTGGCCACCCTGCTCACCCGGGAGCTCGACCTGGAGGCGGCCGACGTCTACCGCGTGCGTGGCCCGCTCGACCTGACCGGGCTGTCGGCGGTGCACGATCTCGACCAGCCCGGGCTCAAGCACGAGCCGTTCCACCCGGTGACCCCGCCCCGCCTGGCCGCTCCCGACGACGAGCCGGTCGACCTCTTCGCCGCCATCAAGGCCGGCGACCTGCTCGTCCACCACCCCTACGACAGCTTTGCCAGCTCGGTCGAGGCATTCATCAAGCAGGCGTCGCGCGACCCGGGGGTGCTGGCCATCAAGCAAACCCTCTACCGGACGTCTGGGGACAGCCCCATCGTCCGGTCGCTGATACGGGCGGCGGAGCGAGGCAAGCAGGTGGCCGCCCTGGTCGAGCTGAAGGCCCGGGGCGACGAGGTGGCCAACATCGGCTGGGCCCGGGCCCTGGAGGAGGCCGGCGTGCACGTCGTCTACGGCCTGGTGGGGTTGAAGACCCACTCCAAGGCGGCCCTGGTCGTCCGCCAGGAGGGCGACAGCATCAGCCGCTACTGCCACATCGGCACCGGCAACTACAACCCGTCTACGGCCCGGATGTACGAGGATCTGGGCCTGCTCACCGCCGACGGCGAGATGGGGGCCGACCTCAGCGACCTGTTCAACTTCCTGACCGGCTACAGCCGCCGCACCCAGTACCGCCGGCTGCTGGTGGCCCCCATGGCCCTGCGCACCCGCATCACCGAGCTGATCGAGGCCGAGACGGCCCACGGGGAGGGGGGCCGTATCGTCTGGAAGCTCAACAACCTGGTCGACCAGGGGATCATCGACGCCCTCTACCGGGCCTCGGCAGCCGGTGTGCACGTCGACCTGATCGTGAGGGCGGTGTGCTGCCTGCGCCCGGGGGTGGCCGGCCTGTCGGACAACATCGCCGTCCGCAGCCTCGTCGGCCGGTGGCTGGAGCACTCCCGGGTGCTGTTCTTCGCCCACGGCGAGGGGAGCCCCCCTCCCCCCGAGTCCACGGACTCCCGACCTCGACTCGAGGTCGACGTCGCATCCGGCGCCCGGCCCGCTGTACCTCGCTCCCTCCCCGACGGCGGGGAGTACTACATCGGCTCGGCCGACATGATGGAGCGAAACCTGGACCGCCGGGTCGAGGCGGTCGTGTCGGTCCGGTCCCCCGAGCTGCAGGCCCGCCTGCGTGAGCTGCTCGAGGTCAACCTGGCTGACGACGTGCTGGCCTGGGAGCTGGGGGGCTGCGGGACGTGGCACAAGGTGGCCACCACCTCCGGCCTGAGCGCCCAGCGCTGGTTCCAGGAGCAGGCTTCGGACCGGGGGCGGCGCTGGCGCGAGCCCGACGCCCTCCAGCCCCTGGCGTAGGTTGCTGCCGGGGCGTCTAGATGTTGGGAGGCAGCAGCCGGATGACGTTCTCGAAGAGGAACCACAGGGGCACGGTCAGGACGGCGATGCCGCCGGTGTAGGCGCCCACCCGGCGCCACCGCCGGGTCCGGTTGACGAGCAGGCGGACCAGGATCCACCCGGCCAGCACCACCGCCCCGAGCTCGATCACCGCCGGCCACGCCGACTCGTTGCCCTGGCCCAGGCTGAGGGCCGGCGACCCCGTCCCCACCTGGGCGGTGCCCACCGGGGCGGGCAGCGGCGTGCCGGTGAGCCTGGCCACCACGACCAGCCGGCTGGTGGCCGAAAAGCGGGGGTTGCAGGTGGTGAGGGTCAGCTCGGCCACCCCCGGGGTGTTGGCGAGCACGGCGACGTCGCTCGGGTCGACCACCTCGCTGCGGGCCACCAGGTAGGTGAAGTGCTCGCCGGCCAGGTTGGTGATCTGGATGGGATCGCCCGGGGCCAGCTGGTCCAGGCGGAAGAACGGCGCCCCGTAGGTGGTGCGGTGGCCGGCGATGGCCGAGTTGCCCGTCTGGCCGGGCAGGACGGTGCCTGCGTAGTGCCCGGGGCCCTGCTGGAGGGACGCCTCGTCGGTGCCCTCGACCACGTACTTGTCCAG
Source organism: Acidimicrobiales bacterium (assembly GCA_050744105.1). Taxonomy (GTDB): domain Bacteria; phylum Actinomycetota; class Acidimicrobiia; order Acidimicrobiales; family Palsa-688; genus JBOGGP01. The sequence continues at coordinate 2,398 of JBOGGP010000074.1, read as the reverse complement.
GCCCAGCTTGGGGATGACCATGTGGGCGATGGCCCCGCTCACCGGCGCCCCCGGGAGGCTGGCGGTGGCCGAGGGCGGGACCGATGGGCCGGGGACACCCTCGGACTGGGCCAGGGCGTGCTCGAAGCCCTGGGCCAGCAGGGCCTGGTTGTGCTGCTCGGCGAAGTTGGTCCCCACCAGCTGGTAGGCGACGAAGAGCAGCATCATCACCCCCAGGGTGATAAAGGCGAGACCGGTCTCGCGCACGGCCCTGCGGGCCGGGCCGAGAGGGGTGTGGCCGTCGCCACGGGGGGCCGGCGGGGGCGCCAACCCGGTGGCCGCCACGCCGCCGGCGGCGGGCCGGCCCCGGTCGGCCCAGTCGAGCTCGGACGTGGTCATCGCCCCGCCAGGGTAGCTCCGGGGGCCCCGCCCGCACCCATCGGGCACCGGTCCCGCCGGTTTGGCAGGATGGGGGGCCATGCCGGTGCTGCTCGTACGCCATGCCCACGCCGGGGTGCGCAAGGAGTGGCGGGGTGACGACACCCGCCGGCCGCTGTCGGGCAAGGGCCGGGCCCAGGCTGCCGGCCTCGTCCCTGTCCTGGACAGCTGGGCTCCCCAGCGCATCCTGTCCAGCCCGTATACCCGCTGCGTGCAGACCGTGGGCCCCCTGGCCGCCCACCTGGGAGTCAAGGTGGAGCGGGTGGCCGAGCTGGGAGAGGGGCGGGGCCCCGACGCCCTGGCCCTGGTCAGGCTGCTCGCCGCCGACAAGGTGGCGCTGTGCACCCACGGCGACGTGATCACCGACGTTCTGGTGGCCCTGGCCGACGAGGACCGCCTGATCCTCGGCCCCCGTCCGCGCCAGGCCAAGGGCTCGACGTGGATCCTCGAGGCCCAGGGCCCGCTCTTTGCCAAGGCCGCCTACGTGCCGCCGCCCGCCTGAGCCCGCTCCGGGAGAGTTCCGGCTGGGTACACCCCTGGTTCACCGGTGGTTCACCTGCGGTTCAACCGGGCACCCTAGCTTCGTGGCCCGTGAGTGAAACCCGATGAAGGCCACCCTGAAGACGCTGTTGCCCGCCGCCCTGGCCGCGGCCGCCCTGCTCGGAGCGTGCGGCAGCTCCTCCCCCACCTCCAGCTCGACGACGACCACGACCGGTAGCGCCCCCGGCTCCTCCACCACGGTGGCCAGCGCTCCGGCCACCTCCAACCCGCCCTCTGCGGTGACCCTCGACGAGAGCGGCTCCAGCCTGGTGTTCCCCTTCCTGCAGGCCCTCGTCACCCCCCTCCACCAGGCCTTCTCCAACGTGACCCTGGCCCCGGCCGCCGGGGGGTCGGGCAAGGGGATCAGCGACGCCACCGCCGGCATCAGCGCGCTGGGCGGCTCCGACGCCTACCTGACCACCGCCGAGCTGGGCCAGGGACTGGCCAACATCCCGATCGCCGTCTCCGCCCAGGACGTCTTCTACCACCTGCCCGGCATCGCCAACCTAAAGCTCAGCGGGTCCGTCCTGTCCCAGATGTACCAGGGCAAGATCACCACCTGGGACGCCCCCGCCGTCACCGCCCTCAACCCGGGGGTGACGATCCCCGCCACCAAAGTCATCCCCATCCACCGCTCGGACTCCTCGGGGGACACGTTCCTCTTCACCGGCTACCTCTCCAAGGCCGATCCCAACGGGTGGGGCGGCAGCAGCGGGCCGGGCCAGGGCACCACCGTCACGTGGCCGTCGGTGCCGGCGGCGCTGACCGCGTCGGGCAACCCGGGCATGGTCTCGGCCTGCCAGCAGGCGGCCGGCTGCGTGGCCTACGTGGGCATCAGCGCCCAGGTCACGGCCCAGCAGGCCATGCTCCAGGAGGCCCAGCTGGGCAACCAGGCGGGCGACTTCGTCACCGCCGACGCCACCACCATCAACGACGCGGTGACCAGCGGCGCCGGCAACGTGGGTGCCAACCTGGTGGCCGATCTGCTCTACGCTCCGGGGGCGATGAGCTACCCGATCGTCAACTTCGAGTACATGGTCCTCAAGTCCCAGCAGTCCGACCCCAACGTCGCCCTGGCCATCCGGGACTTCCTGACCTTTGCCATAAGTACCACCGGCGGCAGCACCCCGGCGCTGCTCGGTCCGGAGGACTTCCAGGCTCTGCCGTCCACGGTGCTGCCCAAGGTGTACGCAGCCATCTCCGCCGTCCAGTAGGCGCTTGGGCGTGGCCACCGCCGCCGGCGCCGCTGCCCGCCGGCCGGCGCCCCCCGCCGGCCAGGGGGAGGGGGGGGAGGGCGAGGAGGAACGCCGGCGCCGGGCGTTCGGCCGCCGGGCCCGGTGCTGGGATGTCGGCGCCCGGGCCGGGCTGGCCGTCGCGGCACTCGTTCCCGGCCTGCTGCTGGCCTTCCTAGCCTACCAGCTGGTCAAGCAGGCGTACACGT
>JBOGGP010000073.1:0-10749 GCA_050744105.1 Acidimicrobiales bacterium | reverse complement strand
CGACCCGGTCGATCGGGGGCCGCGCTACAAGTGGGTGGCGCTGTCCAACACGACACTCGGGATCCTGATGGTCACGATCAACCAGTCGATCCTCCTCATCTCGCTGCCCGACATCTTCCGGGGCATCCACCTCGACCCGCTGCAGCCCGCCAACACCTCGTACTTCCTGTGGATCCTGATGGGCTTCCTGCTCGTCACCGCGGTGCTGGTGGTGAGCCTCGGACGGGTCGGCGACATCTACGGCCGGGTGAGGATGTACAACCTGGGCTTTGCCATCTTCACGGCTTTTTCCATCGCTCTGTCCGCCACGTTTTTCTCGGGGAGCGCCGGCGCCCTGTGGATAATCGTCATGCGCATCTTCCAGGGAGTTGGGGGCGCCTTTCTCTTTGCCAACTCGAGCGCCATCCTGACCGACGCCTTTCCCGCCGACGAGAGGGGCAAGGCGCTGGGCATCAACGGGATGGCCGCGGTCAGCGGCTCGTTCATCGGGCTGATACTCGGGGGACTGCTGGGCCCGGTGCAATGGCGGCTGGTCTTCCTCGTTTCGGTCCCCTTCGGTCTCTTCGGCACCGTCTGGGCCTATTTCAAGCTCAAGGACAACGGGGTGCGGGTCCCGGCCCGGATCGACTGGTGGGGCAACGTGACCTTCGCGCTCGGGCTGGTCTCGCTGCTCACCGGGATCGTCTACGCCCTGGAGCCCTACGGGGGCCACACCATGGGCTGGACCAACCCGGGGGTCCTGCTGGCCTGCTTCGGCGGCGTGGCCACCCTCGGTCTCTTCGGCTGGATCGAGCTGAGGGTCCCCGACCCGATGTTCCGGCTGCGACTGTTTCGGATCAGGGCCTTCAGCGCCGGCAACGTCGCCGCCCTGCTCTCGGCGCTGGGCCGCGGCGGCCTGCAGTTTATGCTGATCATCTGGCTGCAGGGCATCTGGCTGCCCGAGCACGGCTATTCCTTCGCGTCGACGCCCCTGTGGGCAGGCATCTACATGATCCCGCTGACAATCGGGTTCATGATCTCGGGGCCCGTGGCCGGGCTCCTGTCCGATCGCTACGGGGCCCGGCCCTTTGCGACGGCCGGGCTGCTGATCTCAGGTTCTTCCTTTCTCCTACTCGACCTGCTGCCGATGGACTTCAATTACCTGTGGTTCGCCATGGCGATATTGCTCTTTGCCCTGGGCAGCGGTCTGTTCTACTCCCCCAACCAGGCCGGCGTGATGAACTCCCTCCCCGCCGACCAGCGCGGCGCCGGCGCCGGCATGCTCAACACCTTCCAAAACTCGGCGTCGGTCCTGTCCATCGGCGTGTTCTTCACCATCATCACCCTGGGCCTGGCCTCGGGCCTGCCGTCGCACCTCTACGCCGGCCTCAGCGCGCAGGGGGTGCCGGCGCCGGTGGCCGCCCAGGTCGCCCGCCTGCCACCGATCGGCAGCCTCTTCTCGGCCTTCTTGGGGTTCAACCCAATCCAGCAGCTGCTCGGCCCGACCGGCGTGCTCCAGCACCTGAGCCCGACCCAGGTCCACTTCCTCACCGGGCGGTCGTTCTTCCCCCGGCTGATCTCGGGCCCCTTCGCCACCGGCCTGCACCTGGCCTTCGACTTCGCGGCGGCGGCCTGCGGTATCGCCGCGGTCGCATCCCACCTCCGCAACGGGCCGGACCGCGCCGCCGAGAGGGCGTGAGGCGTTGCTCCCGGCGACCGAGGCGGCGACGACCGAGGCGGTGACGATCGAGGCGGTGACGACCGAGGCGGTGACGACCGAGGCGGTGACGACCGAGGCGGTGACGACCGAGGCGGTGACGACCGAGGCGGTGACGACCGAGGCGGCGGCGGCGCTGTGGGGCATCGGCGAGGCGGCGGCGCGCGCCGGCGTCTCCGAGCGGGCCCTGCGCTACTACCAGCAGATCGGCCTCCTGGTCCCCTCGGGCCGCACGCCGGGGGGGATGCGGCGCTACTCGGTCGAGGACGTGGCCCGTGTCGTGCGCATCCGGGAGCTCCAGGGCCTCCTCGGCTTCAACCTCGACGAGGTGGCGGCCGTGCTCGGCAACGAGGACCGCCTGGGGGAGCTGCGCCGGGCCTACCACGCCGAGGAGTCCGACGGGGCCAGCCGGGCCCGGCTCGTCGGGGAGGGCATTGCCCTCCACGAGCAGCTGCGGGCCACCATCGACGCCAAGGTGGCCCGCCTGGGATGTTTCCGGGCCGAGGTGGAGGGGACGATCCAACGCTGCCGCGCCCTCCTGGCCGCCCAGGGCGGCGGCGGCGGCTCAGCCCGTGGCGGCGCCGGGCCCCGCCGGCACCCGGGTGACGACGGTGACCAGGGGGGGTAGGACGACGGGGTCGTCGCCGGGGTCGACCTCGGTCATGGTCTCGAGGTAGTCGGCCACCGGGCCGGGCCCGGCCCACGCCGGCGCCTCGGCCCAGGCGTCGATGAGCTCCAGGCCGGCCCGGCGGGCCAGGGCGGGCAGCTGGGCGCCGACGTCGGGATGGCGGGCCTCGGGCATGGCCAGGGGGGAGCCGGCGATCCGGCCGGCGGAGGTGACCGGCTCCTGGGCAACCACCCAGCCGCCGGGGCGCACGGCGGCGGCCATGCGGGCCAGGACCACCGAGGGATCGTGGACGTGCAGGAGCACGAAGCGGCAGAAGGCCAGGTCCACCGCCTCGGGCAGGGTCAGGGCCTCGCCGGCCTGGGTCAGGGCGATGACCTGGGCGTCGGCCACCTTGGCCGCCGCCGCCGCCACCTCGTCGCGCCGGGCCGGGTCGGAGTCGACGGCGTAGACGCGCCCGCTGGCGCCCACCACCCGGGCCAGGGCCACGGTCACGTCGCCGCCGCCGGCGCCCACGTCGACGCAGCGCCACCCCTCCCGCAGCCCGAGGCGGTCCAAGGCGGTGGCCAGCGGCCGGCGGTAGACGTCGTTGCGCAGCTCGAGCTCGAACACGGACGGCGCAGGGTACCTGCCATTGGCCGCCGCCGGGTGGTTTGGGCCAGGCTGGTGGGGGATGGGAGCACTCGACGGCCGGGTGGCCATTGTGACCGGGGCGGGGCGGGGCCTGGGCCGGGCCCACGCCCTGTACCTGGCCAGCGAGGGGGCCAGGGTGGTGGTCAACGACGTGGGCGCGGACATGGACGGTCGGGGCGGCGACCCGGGCCCGGCGTCCTCGGTGGCCGACGAGATTGCCGCGGCCGGCGGCGAGGCCCTCGCCAGCTGGGACGACGTCGCCGAATGGAGTGGCGGTGAAAGGGTGGTCGCCGCTGCTCTCGACCGCTTCGGTCGCCTCGACGTACTGGTGAACAACGCCGGGATCATTCGTGACCGCGGCCTGGTCAACATGTCCGAGGACGACTGGGACAGCGTGGTGAGGGTCGACCTGAAGGGCCACTTCGTGCCCCTGCGCCATGCCGCCGCCTACTGGCGGGGGCGGGCCAAGGCCGGCGACGGCGCGGACGCCTCGGTGGTCAACACGTCGTCCACCTCCGGCCTCTACGGCAATCCCGGCCAGGCCAACTACGGGGCGGCCAAGGCCGGGGTCGCCGCCCTGACCATGATCGCCGCCACCGAGCTCGGCCGCTACGGGGTGAGGGTCAACTGCATAGTCCCCGGCGCCCGCACCCGCCTGACCGAGTCCACCCCCGGCGTGGCCGGGGTGGTCCAGCCTCCCGCCGAGCCGGCCCGCTTCGACGAGTGGGACCCGGCCAACGTGTCCCCGCTCGTCGGTTGGCTGGCCTCGGCCGGCTGCCTGGTCACCGGGCGGGTCTTCTACGCGCTGGGTGGGAGCATCCAGCCCATGACCGGCTGGACCAAGGACGAGGGGGTGTGGCAGACCCGGCGCTGGACCATCGCCGACCTCGACCAGGCGCTGCCCGGGCTGCTGGGCTGAGGCACCGGTCGGAGAAAATCCGGACATCGGGGGTCATGGCGCAGGCCAGGGCGGCTCTGGCGGCGAAGATGGTCCACCGACACCGGTACCGCTGTCGGCGGGGACTACGAAGGGTGACTCGATGGATCTGGCCAGGCTGGGACAGGCGGGGGTGCTGGGTGCCGCCGACGTGAGCGAGGCGCGCGAGGTGGCCCGCCGCCGCCGGTGGCGCCGCCTGGGGGTGGTCCTCGGGGCGGTGGCGCTGGTGGTGGTCAGCCGGGCCGTCTACGGCCTGGTCGAGTACGCCGGCGGCCACCAGGCGGCGGCGGCGGCGGCGTGGAGCCTGCGCTTCTGGCCCCACCTGCCCCCCGGGGCCGCCGCCTACGCCCCGGCCCTGGTCCTCGTCGCCGTCCTAGTCGGGGCCATGGCGGTGCCGCTGCTGGGCGCCGGCCGCAGCCCGCACGTGCTTTACCGGCCCGAGGAGATCGGCACCACGCTGGCCGACGTGGTCGGTGCCGACGCCGTGGTGGAGGAGGTGGTCAAGACCCTCAACCTGTTCCTGGCCCACAAGACCTTCCGGGACCGCATGGGCGGGTCGGCCCGCCGGGCCATCCTCTTCGAGGGTCCGCCCGGGACCGGCAAGACCTACCTGGCCAAGGCCATGGCTGCCGAGGCCGGCGTGCCGTTCCTCTTCGTGTCGTCGTCGGCCTTCCAGTCGATGTACTACGGCCAGACCAACCGCAAGATCCGCTCGTTCTTCAAGGCCCTGCGGGCCCACGCCCGCCGGGAGGGCGGTGCCATCGGCTTCATCGAGGAGATCGACGCCATCGGCGCCTCCCGTGGGGGTGCCGGCGGCCACGGCCGCGAGGGCGTCGCCGGCGTGGTCAACGAGCTGTTGATCCAGCTCCAGTCCTTCGACCAGCCACCCCTGGGCATCCGGGTGGCCGGCGGGCTGGTGGACCTGGTCAACCGGTGGCTGCCGGCCGGCCGGCGCCTGCGCAAGCCGACGGTCCCGCCCGCCAACATCCTGGTGGTGGGGGCCACCAACCGGGCGGCCGACCTCGACACCGCCTTGCTGCGCCCAGGTCGCTTCGACCGCACCATCACCGTGGACCTGCCCGGCCGCCACGGCCGGCGGGCCATCCTCGACTACTACCTGGACCGCAAGGCCCACGAGCCCGAGCTCGACGACGACGCCCGGCGCGACGGCCTGGCCGCCACCACCTTCGGCTACTCGCCGGTGATGCTCGAGCACCTCCTCGACGAGGCCCTGGTGTGGGCCCTGCGGCGGGGCTCGGAGAGGCTCGGCCTGGAGGACGTCAACCGGGCCAAGATGACCGAGGAGCTGGGCCTGGCCCAGCCGGTGGCCTACGTCGAGGTCGAGCGCCGCCGGATCGCCACCCACGAGTCGGGCCACGCCACCGTGGCCCACCTGCGCGCCCCCGGGCGCACCCTCGACGTCCTGTCGGTCATAAAGCGCAAGGACGCCCTCGGCCTGCTGGCCCACTCGGAGATCGAGGAGCGCTGGACCAGAACCCGCTCGGAGGTCGAGGCCATGGTCCAAATAGCCATGGGGGGGATGGTGGCTGAGGAGATCATGTTCGGCGAGACCAGCACGGGGGTTGCCGGGGACCTCCAGGCGGCCACCGAGGCGGCGGCCAAGATGGTTGGCTCGTTCGGGATGGCCGGCTCGCTGGTGTCGCTCGAGGGCGCCGGCGGGGCCGCCGGCATCGTGGCCAAGGTCCTCTCCGACGACGCCGGCCGGGCCGGGGTCGAGCGCATACTGGACCAGGCGGCCGCCGACGTGCGACGGCTCCTGGGCGACCACCGCCACCTGGTCGAGGCCCTGCGCGACGCCCTCCTCGAGCGCGACGAGCTGGTCGGCGACGAGATCACCGACGTCCTGGCCGGGGCCGCCGGCGCCGGCCCGGTGGTGGACCTGCGCCCCGGCCTCAGCGGTCGATGCCCACCGCCGTGAGGACGAAGGCCTGGACCCGGGCCTCGTCCCGCCACGTGTCGTAGCGCCCCGACGGGCCCTGGTGGCCGGCACCCATCTCGGTCCGCAGCACGATGGGCCGGTCGGGCCGGTCGTTGGTGCGCCGGTCCCGCAGCCGGGCCACCCACTTGGCCGGCTCCCAGTAGCCGACCCGGGGATCGTTCAGCCCGGCGGTGACGTACATGGAGGGGTAGTCGAGGGCCCCCACGTTGTCGTAGGGGGAGTAGGACCGCATGACCCGGTAGGCCTCGGGGTCGGCCAGCGGATTGCCCCACTCCTCCCACTCGGTGACGGTGAGCGGCAGCGTCTCGTCCGACATGGTGCTGACCACGTCCACGAAGGGCACCTCGGCCACCACCGCCCGCCACAGGTCGGGGCGCATGTTGGCCACCGCCCCCACGAGCAGGCCGCCGGCGCTGCCGCCCCGGATGACCAGGGCGCCGGGGCTGGTGTGCCCAGCCGCCACCAGGTGCTCGGCGCAGGCCACGAAGTCCCCGAAGGTGTTGGCCTTGTGGACCAGGCGGCCCTCCTCGTACCAGCGCCTGCCCATCTCCCCGCCGCCGCGGACGTGGGCGATGGCAAAGGTCATGCCCCGCTCCAGCAGGTTGAGCCGGACGGCCGAGAACGTCGGGTCGACGGTGATCTCGTACGACCCGTAGCCGTAGAGGAGGCAGGGGGCGGAGCCGTCGAGGGCGCCGTGGCGGGGCCGCACCACGGAGATGGGCACCTCGGTGCCGTCCCCCGCCGTGGCCCACAGGCGCTCGCTGAGGTAGTCCTCGGAGCGGTAGCCGCCGCGCACGGGCTGGGTCTTGACCACCTGGCGATCCCGGGTGGCCATGTCGTAGTCGATGCTCGACACCGGTGTGACGAGCGACGTGTAGCCGAAGCGCACAACGGTGGTGTCCCACTCGGCGTTGGTCCCCCCCGTCAGGGTGTAGACCGGTTCGGGCTGGTCGACCACATGGTCGGACCCCTCGCCGGCGCCAGGTAGGGCGATCACGCGGAGGCGTTCGAGGCCGGCGGCCCGCTCGGAGACGACCAGGTGTCCGGCGAAGGCCTCCACCGACTCCACCTTGACCTCCCGGCGGTGGGGGACCAGGACCTGGCCGGGACCGGGTGGGGCGCCGAAGCGCAGGGCGCGCACCTCGAAGTTGGTTGCCCCCCCTTCGTTGGTGCGCACCACCCAGACGTCGTCGCCGCCCAGGACGGCGTGGTCCACGTCGTACTCCACCCCCTGTTGGCGAGGCAGGATCACCACCGGGTCGGCCTCGGGGTCGCCGGCTTCGATCCAGCGGGCCTCTGATGTCATCTTGGACTCGCTGTGGACGACGATGACGCGCTCGCTGCGGCTCAGGCCCACCGAGACGAAGAACCTCTCGTCGGTCTCCTCCCACACCACGGCGTCGGCGCTTGCCGGCTGGCCCAGGCGGTGGCGCCACACCTGGTACGGGCGCATGGCCTCGTCGGGGCGGACGTAGAAGAAGCTGCGGTGGTCGCCGGCCCACGCCGAGCCGTAGTAGACGCCCTCGATGACGTCGTCCAGCTCCCGGGGGCCCCCGGCCCCCGCCGGGCCTCCGGCGCCGAGCGCCCGGAACCGCAGGGTGTAGGTTTCCGACCCGTCGAAGTCGGTGGCGTAGGCCAGGGTGGCGTGGTCCCCGCTGATGTCGAAGACGCCGAGGGCGAAGTAGTCGTGGCCCTCGGCCAGGGCGTTCTCGTCGAGGAGGAGCTCGCCGGCGCCCTGGGCGGCGAAGGCCGCCACCTCGACGGCAGCCAGCCGGCGATCGGGGTCGGCCAGGCGGTAGTACGCGGCGTACTGCTGGCCCTCGGTGGTGCGGACCCAGTACCACCACGGCCCGTGGCGGCCGGGAGCCGACACGTCGTCCTCCTGGACGCGGGCCTTGATCTCGGCGAAGAGGCGGTCCTGGAGCTCCCCGGTGGGGGCCAGGACCGAGTCGGTGTAGGCGTTCTCCGCCTCCAGGTGGGCGATGACCTCGGGGTCGTCCCGGTGTCTCAGCCACCACCATTCGTCGGTGCGGACGTCCCCGTGCGCCTCCAGGCGGTGCGGCCGGCGGGCGGGGACGGGCGGGACGAGCCCGGTCGGGCCGGGTTCGCGGCGGTCGGTGGCGGCCATGGCCGCAGCCTTGCACGCCGGGGACCGGTCCAGGTCCAGGGGCCTGCCGGAGGGGTCGGCTAGGCCGGAGGGGTCGGCTGGGCCGGAGGGTCGGCTGGGCCGGAGGGGTCGGCTGGGCCGGAGGGGTCGGCTGGGCCGGAGGGGGGCTGGGCCGGGCGCCTCGGGGAGGCCGGCGGGAGCGATCCGGGCACCGATGACCATCGGGGCACGGCTTGAGCCCGCAGGTTGTTACTATCGACGTAGGAGAAATCTCCGAGGAGGATCACTCATGGCAACAACCGAACTTGACCTCGGGCGCTACAAGCTCGGGTGGAGCGACGTCGAGGACTACTACGTCTTCAAGCCCAAGCGCGGCCTGTCCAGCGAGATCGTCCAGGAGATGTCGTGGATGAAGGGCGAGCCCGAGTGGATGACCCAGCGCCGGCTGAAGGCGCTGGCCCACTTCCAGCGCCGGCCCATGCCCAACTGGGGCGGGGACATGTCGGGCATCGACTTCTCCAACATCTTCTACTACATCAAGCCCATCGAGGAGCAGGTCAGCGCCTGGGAGCAGCTCCCCGAGTCGGTCAAGGCCACCTACGACAAGCTCGGCATCCCCGAGGCCGAGCGCAAGTACCTGGCCGGAGTCACCGCGCAGTACGAGTCGGAGGTCGTCTACCACAAGAACCGCGAGGACCTCGAGGCCCAGGGCGTCCTGTTCTGCGACATGGACACCGCCCTTCGGGAGTACCCGGACCTGGTCAAGGAGCACTTCGGCAAGGTCATCCCGATCAACGACAACAAGTTCGCCGCCCTCAACTCGGCGGTGTGGTCGGGCGGGTCGTTCATCTACGTCCCGCCCGGGGTGAAGGTGGACATGCCGCTGCAGGCCTACTTCCGCATCAACACCGAGAACATGGGCCAGTTCGAGCGGACCCTGATCATCGCCGACGAGGGTGCCCAGGTCCACTACATCGAGGGGTGCTCCGCCCCGGTCTACACCAGCGACTCCCTGCACTCCGCGGTGGTGGAGATCGTCTGCAAGCCCTCCAGCCGGGTCACCTACACCACCATCCAAAATTGGTCCAACAACGTCTACAACCTGGTCACCAAGCGGGCCCAGTGCGGCGCCGAGGCCCACATGGAGTGGATCGACGGCAACATCGGCAGCCGCCTGACCATGAAGTACCCCTCGGTGTACCTGATGGGCCCCAAGGCCTCGGGCGAGGTGCTGTCGGTGGCCTACGCCGGCGCCGGCCAGCACCAGGACGCGGGCGCCAAGATGATCCACGTGGCCCCCGAGACCACCTCCACCATCATCTCCAAGTCGATCTCCAAGGACGCCGGCCGCACCTCCTACCGGGGCCTGGTCAAGTTCGAGGAGGGGGCGCGCAAGTCGAAGAGCTTCGTTCGCTGCGATGCCCTGATCCTCGACGAGCAGTCCCGGTCCGACACCTACCCCTACATCGAGCTCGGGGAGAAGGACGCCCAGGTGGGCCACGAGGCCACGGTGTCGAGGGTGGGTGACGACCAGCTCTTCTACCTCATGAGCCGGGGCCTCTCCGAGCAGCAGGCCATGGGCATGATCGTCAACGGGTTCATCGAGCCGGTGACGCGCACCCTGCCCATGGAGTACGCGGTGGAGTGGAGTCGCCTGATCGAGCTCCAGATGGAGGGCAGCGTCGGCTGAACAAGCTACGAAGGGGGTGCGCGCCGGCGGTGGCGGTGGCACCATGGGAGGGTGCCGATGCGAGAGGACTGCAAGTTCTTCCAGAGCCGCACCTATCCCTCGGGAGACCAGGCCAGGTTCTGCGCCCTGAGCCTGGCCCCGGAGGCGCCCTGGCGCTGCCCGACGGACTGCCGCCGCTTCGAGGGACGCCTGCCCGAGGCCGGCTTCGGTCCCCGCCCTCCGCAGCCGGCGGCCGTCGCCGGCGGGGCCGCAGTCGGGCCACCCGAGGCGGGCGGGCTGCCCGAGCCCGAGGTCTCTGACGGCGTCGCCGACGTCCTGGGGGCGGCGGCGGGGATCGTCAGTGCCGCCCGGCCCGAGATCGTCGCCGACCAGGAGCGCACCCGCCGGCGCCAGGAGTGGCAGGGCCAGCCCTGGTGGCAGAAGCTACGCCGCCAGCCCCGCTGGCGCTGAAAAGGCCGCCCGAGACCGCCTGAGGCCCGGCTGAGGCCGGGGCGAGCGTAGGATCGGGGCGGTGACCGCCGACATCGCACTCGCCGTCGTGCTGGTGATCGCGGTGGCCGGCATGAGCCTGGCCATGCAGACCCAGCGGCCCACCCCGCCCGCCCGACCGCCCCGGCCGGCGGCCGGGCCCCGCCGCCCGGTCCGGGAAAGGCGGGGCCCGTCCCCGTCCCCGTCCCCACCGGCCGAGACTCCCCCCGACCTGTACGGGCCCAAGTCCCCGGAGCTGCTGCGCTCGGGGGTGCCGGCCGAGGCCAAGGTGGTCGCCGTCGTCGACGAGCGCACCACCGGCTCCATCGTGCGCAGCCGCCTCAGCCTCAAGGTGGAGCCTGCCGGCACCGACAGCTTCGAGGTCCAGGTGCGCCACGCCTTCCAGAGCCCCGCTGCCCGGGCCAAGGTCAAGGTGGGCAGCACCATCGCGGTGCGCTACGACCCGGATGACCACGCCAAGGTGGTGATCGTCCCCGAGGAGTAGCACTAGCTAGCACTAGCTGGTGCGGGGTGCGGGGTGCCGACGTGCGGGGGCGTGAGGTGCGGGGTGCGGGGGCGTGAGGTGCGGGGGTGCGGGGGTGCGGGGTGCGGGGGTGCGGGGTGCGGGGGGGT
>JBOGGP010000072.1:0-10811 GCA_050744105.1 Acidimicrobiales bacterium | reverse complement strand
TCCTGAACGGTTCTTCAACAAGGCACCCGTCGCCCCCACACTGCCTGCCTCGGCCTGGATCAACAAGCCCACTATCCGCACCGAACTCAACTAGCAAAATCGGCAACTACCCCTTGACACGTTCCGACATCGCCCCCCTGCCCGCCCTGCCCGCCATCGTGGCCGACGCCGGCGCCCAGGGCCTGGTGGTCCTCGCCTGCCTCCAGGACCTGTCCCAGGCCCGGGCCCGCTGGGGCCCGACGGCGGACGGCTTCCTAACCCTGTTCCCCACCACCACCGTGCTGGCCGGGGTGGCCGACCCCGCCACGCTACGCACCATCACCACCCTCGCCGGCCAGGGCGACCAACCACATCACAGCCAGACCCGGGGCTGGCACGCCTCGAGCCGCACCACCACCACCCAAAGGTGCCCCTCCTGCCCGAGTCGGCCATCCCCGCCGGGCGCCCGGGAATGGCGCTGCACCTGCGGGCCGGCCGGCCCCGGTCCTGCCGGCGATCCCAACCCGATATCGCACAGGCAGCGGACGGCTCTTCCGTATGTGGCAGAATCCTATGGGTCGTTCCGTATACGGAAGAAGTGTGCTATTCTTCCAGATATGGAAGGACCCGGCGTGCTTGTGCGGGAGATGCTGGCGTCGTCCGGGCTGACGGCCTCGGGTGTGGCCAGGCGCGCCGGTGTGTCCGCTTCGACGCTGCACCGTATCGTGAACAATCAGGTCGACCCTTCGATCGGGACGCTTCGAGAGGTCGCCATCGCGTGCGACCTGCACCTCTCGCTGGCCACCACTCATCTAAGCGATCCGCGGGCGGCGTCCGCTGCCAGGTCGATGCTCGAGGAGGACTACGAATCGCCCGACGACCCAGAGGTCACACGATGGCGGGAGCGGTTGCCCCGCCTCGCCGGAGGAGACGACCCCGTCGAGATCGTGAAGGTCGCCGCCAGCGCTTCTTCTCCTCTTCACCGGCCGGGCCGAGCCCTCTATTCGGGAGAGGTGCCGCTGGCCCGGCTGGCGTCCGCCGGTGACGCCTCAGGGGAGCGGTGGGCAATCTCCGGAGCCGCGGGGCTGTATCTCCCCCCGGACGGCGATGCCGCACCCGCAGTGACGGTCCTGTGGTGCGAGGACGTACGCGCCGTCGACCACTTTCTGGTCGGCAGCGGCCTCCGCCCGATCCACCGGGCCGACCGGGCGGCGGTCGTCGTCCTCGCCGCTGAGCCAGAGTTGTTCGCCGGGTCGTTCACCCACGGCATCGTTCGCTACGTGGCGCCGATCCAGATCGTTCTCGACTGCATCTCACAAGCCGGGCAGGTGGCTGACGACGCAATCCAGGAGGTGACCTCGTGGTGAGCGACCAGCCACGATGGGCTCGAGGATCGAACCGGTACGTCACACGCCCTGACGTCCAACGTCAGCCGGACCTGCCGCTGCCGGGCACGGCCCGCTCCGAGGAGGAGCGGCACCAGCACGAAGACACCGGGTTGACGTGGGAGGCCTTCGACGTCGAGACCATACCGGCGAGCGAGATCGAACGGTCCCGCCACCGATTCCGCGCCCACCTGCCGGACCTCATCTGGAACACCGCAGCCCTCGAAGGGAACAACTTCACCCTGCCCGAGGTGCGCACCCTGCTGGAAGGGGTCACCATCGGCGGGAAACGACTTGAGGACGAGCAGCAGATCATCGCTCTGAGCGAGGCGTACAACCGGCTGGACCAGATGGTCGGCCGCGGAGAGTTCGCGATCCGCAAGGACGTGTCCGACGAGCTGCACGTCCTCGTCGCGAGGCACGAAGCGCTCGACGCGGGCCGCTCTCGCGGCGAGGGCACCGCGACCGGCGGCGGGACTGTCAGCCTCGCCGACGGCGGCTGGGTCGAAGGAACCGAACACGGCGAAGGCGGGGTGCTGCTTTGCCAGCACTTCGACGACCTGACCTCATACCTGGCAACGGTCCAGGACTCACGCCGCCGAGCGCTCATCTACTTCGCGTCGGCGACCCGCCGCCAGTTCTACTTCGACGGGAACAAGCGGACCGCGAGACTCATGATGACCGGTGAGCTCATGTCGTCCGGCTCCGATGTCGTGAGCATCCCCTTCAGTCGCAGGCTGGAGTTCAACAACGCCCTCGACACGCTGTTAAGCGAGGACGATGGCACCGAACTGCTCCGCTTCCTCGCCACCTGCACGCTCACCTGACCTGGCGGCGTCAAGGATTTACGGCTCTTCTGACTCTTCCGTGGGTGGCTGAGTAGAACATCCGCGGCGACACGCCGCTCCCCTCCTAGGTTTCTGGGCTGTTGAAGGTCCAGGACCGGGAGAGGAGACGGCGTGCGGAACGCGAAGCTATGGGAACGATTGCTCGGGTGTCGAGGCGACCGTGGTCGACCAGGTTGTTTTCGACGAGGGCGACGGGGTGATCGTGGCGTCGGTCCGGCCCCGCAAAGGGGCGACCCGCCGCTGCGGGGTCTGCCAGGTGCGCTGCCCGGGCTATGACCGGGGGGCGGGCCGGCGGCGGTGGCGGAGTCTGGATCTGGGGACGGTGGTGACCTGGCTGGAGGCCGACGCGCCGAGAGTGAGCTGTCCCGATCATGGGGTGGTGGTGGCGTCGGTGCCCTGGGCGCGTCACGGCGCCGGCCACACCCGGATGCTCGACGACATGGCGGCGTGGCTGGCGGCGTGGCGCTGCCAGATCGTCAGGTCTGGTGTCCGCCACCGGTCAGGTCGTATTGGCCCTTGACACCAGATCCCCGCCTTCGTCGCCCTGGCCCGCTCCATCCGGAGATACCGCGGCGCGATCGAGGCGGCACTGACCCACGGGCTGACCAACGCCCGCGTCGAGTCGGTCAGCACCAAGATCCGGCTCCTGCAGCGAGTGGCGTTCGGCTACCGCGACCCCGAGGCGCTCATCGCCATGGCCATGCTCGACCTGGGCGGCTGCTGCCCCGACCTGCCCGGCCGCCGCGCCGCCTGATCACCCCCGGCGGTATCGGCCTCCGGGGGGCTCCCCCCCGGGCCCCCTGGCTAACGCCCTCCGCTGCGCTCCGGTTGTTGTCGGGACAGAGTAATACACCTGATCTGCTTCAACGCGGGACAGCCGCACCGCGCCGCAATGAATAACTCACCCCGCATTCCAATCGCGAGCAAACTCACCCCAGAATCCAAATCAACCCACGGAAGGGGCAGAAGACCCCTATTTGGTCATGATCGGCAGTCCTGCTGCGGTCCACGCTGCGAAACCCCCGATCAGGTCGGACACGTCGGAGAATCCGGCGTGACGAAGCAAGCTGGCGCCGATCATGGACCGGTAACCCCCGGCGCAGTTGACGACGACGGGGCAGCGAGGGTCCAATTGATCAAGCGAGTCGAGGAGGGCGGCCAGCGGGATCAGCCGAGCTCCGCTCAGGGCGCCGGCCGCCGTTTCACTTGGGTTGCGCACGTCGACCAGCTGAAGGTCAGGTACCAACCCGATGAGCTCGGCGAGTTGCTCGATGGTCACTCGGGAGCTGACCTCGACGAGCCCCGGGCGCTCCACGAGCAGCGCTCGCGGATCCCGAAGGAATCCGACGACCCGGTCGAATCCGATACGGGCCAGCCGTACCCGGCTCTCGAGAACGGTGGTGGGATCGCCCACCAGTACGATCTGGCGGTCGGGATCGAGCACGTCGCCTGCCCATTCGGCGAAGCGGCCGTGCAGCCCTACGTTGATGGCTCCTCGCAGATGACCGGCGGCGAAGTCGGCGGGCTCACGGGTGTCGAGCGGGACAGCGCCGGCAGCGACAGTGTCCAACACGTCGGCGAGGCTGAGCGCCTCCGACGCCTCCGTCGGATCGAGTACCGGGTGGCCCTGGCGGTTTCTCAGGGCGTCGAAGGAGAAGTACCGCGGTCGTGTGGGCTGGCCTTCGGTTACGGCAGCGACGAACTGATCCTCGGTCATGGGCTGCAGCGCATAGTTCGATCGTCGCTGGTCGCCGATGGTGGAACTCGTCTCGCTCGACAGCTGTTTGCCACAGGAGGAGCCGGCGCCATGGGCGGGGAACACCTTCGTGTCGTCTGGAAGATTCAAGATCTGCTGGTGCAGAGACTTGTAGAGCAGACGCCCAAGGGTTTGAGCGTCGAGTCCGCTTCCGCTGGAGGCCAGCAGATCAGGCCGACCCACGTCTCCGACGAAGAGCGTGTCCCCGGTCAGGACCCCGTAAGGCTCGACGTCCCGAGCGTGCCCGTAGACAACTACGCAGATCGACTCCGGGGTGTGGCCGGGCGTCGCCCGGATCTCCAGGCAGACCTCGCCCAGGTCGATGCGCTGGCCATGGACGACCGGCTCCATGGGGAAATCGACGTCGGCGCCTTCGCCAAACGAGATCACAGCGTTGGTGGCCGAGGCGAGCTCCAAGTGGCCGGACAGAAAGTCTGCATGGAGATGGGTTTCGATGACTCGTTCGATACGAAGGCCCTGCGTTGCGGCCTCTTCGAGGTACAGGGCTATGTCGCGTTGCGGGTCGACGACGACCGCCCGCCCGGTCGTCTCGTCGCCGATCAGATACGACGCATGGGAGAGACAGCTCAGGTAGTGCTGGGTGAAGATCATCTCCACCCGCCTGGTTCCGACCGCGGCTGCTGGACCGTGAACGTGCTCATCGATGGCGCCGTCAGGACTCTGGGGAGAGGTCCCGCAAGCCTTGCACGACCCGTTCCTTCAAGGGCTCCACTTGCACGAGCGGTGCCTCGTCGGCTTCAGCACGAGCAAGGACCTCCTGCGCTGACGCCCCCGAACGCAACCCGAGGTAGAGGTAGACCAGAGCCGAAGACCGAGGACCGGTCCGGCAAGTAACGATTGTGGGCCGGGCCAGCCTGTCGAGGGCTTCGACTCCCTGTCGTGCGGGATCGGCGATCAAGCCGCGATTGTGGATAAGCTCGTTGAGGTTTCGCAGCGGCGCCATGACCGTATTTAGTTCGGCTGGGCCACGATGCGAATGTACGGTTTGGGAGCTTTGAAATCACCGAAGATCCTCCGCGCGTCTTCGTCGGAGACCGATCCAGCTACGATCACGTCCTCCCCATACGTCCAGTTCACCCGGGTCGAGACGCTGTAGGTGGAGGTCAGTTGCAGCGAGTCGATCACTCGCAGAACCTGTTCGAAGTTGCGGCCGGTGGTCATGGGGTAGACCAGGATGAGCTTGATCTTCTTGTCGGGCCCGATCACGAACACGTTGCGTACGGTTTGGTTGTGAGCCGGCGTTCGGTCCAGCGGGTCACCGTCGGTCTCAGCCGGCAGCATCCCATACAGCTTCGACACGTTGTAGTCCGCGTCACCGATCATGGGGTAGTTGGGCGCGTACCCCTGGGTCTCCTCGATGTCGGAGGCCCATGCCTCGTGGCGGTCGACCGGATCGACGGACAAGCCGATGATCTTGACGTTGCGGCGCCCGAACTCGGGCTTGATCCTGGCCATGTAGCCGAGCTCGGTCGTGCAGAAGGGCGTGAAGTCCTTTGGATGTGAGAAGAGGACGGCCCAAGCATCTTCGATCGACTCGTGGAAACGGATTGGACCCTCGGTGGTCTGCGCCTCGAAGTCCGGCGCGGTGGCACCAAGTTGAATGTTCATTGGGTAATGCCTCCCCTCAAGGGGTCAACTTCCCCCAGCCTAGCCTGGAGCTGCCTGCCCACGCCGGCACGTTCCGGCTCATGCACCTGCGCGGCAACGTTCCCGGCGTCCTGGCCGCCGCCAACGTTATCTTCGCCGACCACCAGGTCAACGTCGAGGGTCAGTCTCTCGGGGACCAGGGGGGACCAGGGGAGAGCTGGGCTACGTCCTAACCGACGTCTTGCGCCACCCCGATCCGTCCATGCTGGCCAGCCTGAGCGCATGGAGGCGACCATCCGGATCCGCCCGGCTGGCCGGCCGGACCCGACCGGCTGAGGTACCGGCGGCGCCGCTACCGGTCCCGGGGGACGCCCCCCTCGTCTCGGCGCCGGCGGGGGGTCTTGGCCGGCAGGTCGTTGGCCACCCGGTGGTCGGCCAGGCGCCGGCGGCTGCGGACCAGCCGCAGGACCGTGGTCAGGCCCAGGCCGCCGGCCAGGTTGCCGGCCACGGACCAGCCGAGCCAGGCCAGCCAGTCGAGGTAGCCGAAGGGGGCCCGGAAGGTGTTGAGGGCGCAGAAGGCCAGCAACGAGTCCAGGACGGAGTGGAACAGGCGGGTGCCGACGATCAGGAAGCCGATGGCCACGGCGGCGACCAGCTTGGCCATCTCGGAGTCGGTCCCGTTCTGCATGCGCGTGAGCAGCGTGATGGCGCCGCCGGCCAGCACGGCCAGGGTGAAGGTGCGAAGGTCCAACCCACCGTTGACGTAGTACGCCCCGGTCCTGACCGCCTCGGCCCGCAGCTCGGGGAAGGCCTGGTCGATCAGCCAGGCCATCAGCCACCCTCCGGCCAGGTTGCCGGCCAGGCTCCCGGCCCAGAGCCGGAACAGGTCCCTCACCCGGGCGTCGCCGGCGGCCACCACGGTCACGGGGACGAGGAAGCTCTCGGTGAACAGCTCGCTGTGGCCGAGGCGCAGGGCGATGAAGCCGATGGTGAAGGCCAGGCCGCCCACCGCCACGCTGCCGGTCTGGTGCTCGGTGTAGAGCAGAGCCAGGACTCCGAAGGCCACCTCGAAGCCGGCGACCACCCCGGTCACGGCCACGTCGAGCCAGCCCCGCCCGAGGCGGGCCCGGCCGTCGGCCACGATGCGGTCGAATGACTGC
Source organism: Acidimicrobiales bacterium (assembly GCA_050744105.1). Taxonomy (GTDB): domain Bacteria; phylum Actinomycetota; class Acidimicrobiia; order Acidimicrobiales; family Palsa-688; genus JBOGGP01. The sequence continues at coordinate 4,075 of JBOGGP010000072.1, read as the reverse complement.
TCCAGGTGCTCCTCCCGGTGGCCCTTGCCCCCGGCCTGGTCGGCTGGCGGCGGGCGTCGGGATTGCGGCTCGCCGGGCGGCGGAGGCGGGGGTTCGAGGGTGGGCGTCTCGGGCGGGGGCATGGGTGGCGTTGATCTACCCAAGGTCCGAGCGTCACCTATCCTCGGCACGGACCACCAGGCCGGCCCGGCGAGGTCCCGGGCCCAGGGGAGAGGAGCGGTCACGTCCACACCAGGGCCTGCCGGCGGGCTGCGCAGGTCGGTGGACGTGCTCGCCCGCCGGGCCGGCCGGCGCCTGGAGGTGACCCTGGGCGGTCGGTCCCGGACCAGGGTGATCGTGCTGCTGGCCTGCGTCCTGGCCCTCAGCAGCGCGGACACGGCCACCGTGGGAGCGTCCGCCACCCAGCTACGGGCCGCCCTCGGAATCTCCAACACCGACGTCGGCCTGCTGGTGACGGTCAGCTCGCTGACCGCGGCGGCGGCCAGCATCCCCTTTGGAGCCTTGGCCGACCGGGTGCGGCGGACTCGCACGCTCGGCATCGCCATCGCCACGTGGGGCGTTGCCATGATCTGGAGCGCCAGCTCGCCCAGCTTCGGCCGGCTCCTGCTGGCCCGGCTGGGCCTGGGGGTGGTGACAGCGGCGGCCGGGCCGATCGTCGCCTCGCTGATCGGCGACTACTTCCCCGGCGCCGAGCGAGGCCGGATCTACGGCTACGTGCTGTCAGGGGAGCTGGCCGGCGCCGGCGCCGGCTTCGCCGTGACAGGCGACATCGCCGCCCTGTCCTGGCAGGCCGCCTTCGTCATCCTGGCCCTGCCCGCGTTCGTCCTGGCGTGGTACGTGCTGCACATGCCCGAGCCTCGCCGGGGGGGCACGGACCCGCTGCCCATCGACGGCGCCCCCCCGCCGGCGGCCAGCCCCGGCGTGCCGCCGAGCGGCGGTCCCGCTGCCGGCGGCGGCTCCCGTCACACCGGATCCGACCAGGACGGGCCCCCCGAGCCCCGGCCTCACGAGACCGACGCCCAGCGGGTCGCCCGGATGAGGGGCGTCCTGCCCGACTACGACGTCCTCAACGGTCCCGACCCGGGCTCGCTCGGCATCTTCAGGGCCATCCGCTACGTCCTCGGCATCCGCACCAACATGATCCTCATCCTCGCCAGCTCGTTCGGCTACTTCTACCTCGCCGGCATACAGACCTTCGGCGTCGAGTTCGTCAAGAAGCAGTACGGCATCGACCAGGCGGCGGCCAACCTGCTGCTCCTGATGCTCGGGGCGGGGGCAGTCTGCGGGGTCCTGGTCGGGGGCCGCCTGGGTGACCGGTTGCTCGCCCGCCACCACCTGACCGGGCGCATCACCGTCACCGTGGTGGCGGCCACGGCCACGACGCTGCTCTTCGTGCCCGCTCTGGCCAGCCACAGCATGGTCAGCGCCCTGCCCTACCTGGTCTTTGCCGCCTTCGCCCTGGCCGCCCAAAACCCGGCCATCGACGCCGCTCGCCTCGACATCGTGCCGTCATATCTGTGGGGGCGGGCCGAGGGCGTGCGCACCGCGGCGCGGACTGTGGCCCAGGCCGTGGCCCCGCTGCTGTTCGGGGTGTTCTCCGACCACGTCTTCGGCGGCGGTCGCCACGGCCTGCAATGGACCTTCGTCGTCATGCTCGTCCCTCTGGGGGCCAACGCCGTCTACCTGTGGAAGGCCATGCGCACCTACCCACGCGACGTGGCCACGGCCGCCGCCCTGCACCAGGCGAGCATGTCAGGACGGCACCGCCGCCCTCGGGGCACCGAGCCTGTCACCCGACCGGTCCGGCCCCCCGAGCTTCCGTGACTCTCGCCGGACCGGGTGCCGGGGCGCTGAAGCCCCCGCTGGGGGACCTGATGGCCGAGGGCGGCGAGGGCCGGGTGTACCGCATCGAGGGCCGGCCCGCCGATCTGTACAAGGCCTACAAGGTCCCCGTGGCCCGTGCCCCCCTCGACGCCCTGGTGGCATGGCCGGCCCAGGTGGCCCGGGGCCAGCCCGACCTGGCGGCGCGGGCGACGGCGGCGACGGCGTGGCCGGCGGCGGTCGTGGCCGCATCCGACCACGCCCTGGCCGACGGGGTCGTCATGCCCTGCGCCCCCGACCGGTTTTGGCTGCGCCACCGCGACGGCGCCAGGCGGCTGGCCTCGCTCAGCTACCTCACCGCCGACCCGGCGCAGCGGGCGGCGGCCTACGGCCTGGTACTCCCCCCGCCGGCGGCCGCCGACCGCTTCGCCCTGGCCTACGCCCTGGCCCGGCTGCTCGACGCCCTGGCCCGGGCGACGCCGGCGGCCGGCCACGGCGACCTGTCAGCCAAGAACGTCCTGTGGTCCCTCGAGCGAGGGCCCGAGGTGTGGCTGATCGACTGCGACAACACCGAGCTGTTCGGCCCCGACGGGTCGCCCCTGGCCGGCGGCCGCCGCCGTCCCATGACACCAAACTGGGACGATCCTTCCGTCCCGGCGGGCACGGGCCCCGGCCTGGCCTCGGACCGGTACTCACTCGCCCTGATCTTCGTGCGCATCGTGGGGGCGGCGCACTTTCCCATCCAGGTTCGCCAGCGCCGGGGCGAGACGGTCCCCATCGACTTCGAGCTGCCCGGCCCGGCCCGCCGGCTGCCCAGCCTGGGCCGCGCCGCCCCGCTGTGGCGGCTGGTGGCCCGGGGTCTGAGCCTGGCCGATCCGTCGGCACGACCGTGCCCGGCGGAGTGGGCCGGCGCCCTGGAGGCGGTCCTGACCGAGATGGGCTCGGCTCCGGCGCTGAGCCGGGTGTGGGCCGCCCAGGAGGGCCTGGAGCTGGCCCAGCCCTCCCCGCCCCCTCCGGCGGCCGCCCCCGCCGCCCCCGCCGACGTCTTCGTGCGCCCGGTGTCGTCGACGCCGCGGCGGGCGGCGTGGCGCCTGGTGTCGGCCGGCCCGGCGCCGGGGGCGGACACCGAGGGCGAGGAGGGGGCGCCGGTCGTGGTCCGGCGATTCGTCCGCTACTGCGCCCTGTGGTGGTGGCTGGCCCACCGCGGCATGGTCCGGTCCCTGGTCATGTCCGGCCACCACCTGGCCGGAGCCCGGCGGCTGGTGTTCCTCCTCCTGGTGGACCTGGCCGCGGCCAGCGTGGCACTGTTCCTCTTCGCCATGATCGTCAGCCCCTTCCTCGGCCTGTGACCCGGCCTCCGGCCACGGCCGGGACCCAACCGGCACAGGCGGCCGGCAGTCCCCCCGCCGCCCCTTCGGTAGCGTCGAGGACGATGACCCCGCCGTACGTGGGCGTGGAGGAGCGCTATGCCGTGTTCCCCTTCTACCTGTGCCTCGACGTCTCGGCCTCCATGGCCGGCCCCGCCATAGAGGGCGTCAACCGCCAGCTCCCCTCGCTGCGCGCCGCCATCGGCGAGGACCCCGCAGTTGCCGAGGTGATCCGCTTCGGCATGGTCACCTTCGCCGACGTGGCCCGCACCGTCCTGCCCCTGTCCGACCTGTCACTGCTCGGGTCCATGCCCGAGGTGAGCACCGAGGGCCGCACCTCCTACGCCGCCGCCTTCGACCACCTGCGCAAGACGATCGAGGGGGACTACCAGGCCAGCCGGGCCACAGGTGACCGCTGGTACCGTCCGGCGGTGGTCTTCGTCTCCGACGGCCAGCCTACCGACGACCCGTCCCGCTGGCGGGCGGCCCACGGTCGCCTGGTGGACCCGGGGTGGAGGCGCCACCCGAACATCCTGGCCTTCGGGTTCGGTGCCGCCGACGCCGGGGTGCTGGCCGAGGTCAGCGAGCGCAAGGCCCACCGGGCCTTCATCGCCGAGGAGGGGTCACAGCCCGCCGACGTGGTCACCGAGCTGATGACCGGCCTCATAATCTCCATCGTCAGCTCCTCGGCCAGCGTCTACGGCGCCGAGGCCCGGCTCGTGCCCCCCGACGTGCCGAGCATGACCCCCATACCCGTCGACCAGCTGGACTGAGCCGGCGAGACCGCCGTGGTGACGACGAGCCCCCCCTTCGAGGGACCACCGGACGCCACGGCGGCGTTTGGGCGCCCCTCGCCGGCGGCGGCCGCCACGCCCCGGCTCCGGCCC
>JBOGGP010000071.1:0-10944 GCA_050744105.1 Acidimicrobiales bacterium | reverse complement strand
TCAAGGCTCATCCTGAACGGTTCTTCAACAAGGCACCCGTCGCCCCCACACTGCCTGCCTCGGCCTGGATCAACAAGCCCACTATCCGCACCGAACTCAACTAGCAAAATCGGCAACTACCCCTTGATACGTTCCGTTCTCGCGCATGGAGGTTCCGTACATGCCAGGGTTCTCTGACCGCGCAGGGTCCACCAGCAGCTCGCGATAGCGCTCCTGGCGGTGTTGCCTTCCGCTTTCGTAGACAGCGTCGGCACCCCGGACTCTGTGATTACGCGGCTCAATAGCCCGGCCTGCACGTGCCCCTGTCAACGCTTCGCCGGCGCCCTCACGGACGACGACGCATGACTCGGGGTCACCGTGGGTCGCTACTCCTTCGGTGTAGAGCTCTTCCATCTCCTCCTCCATGCCGGTTTATCCCGGCGCTCCTACGCCACCGTCCGGCGATGGGCGCCGCCGGGTGCGGCCCTGGTGGCTGGCTCGGTTGCCGCCCTGACACCGGTCGCCGCCTTGATGTTCCGCTTCGACAACCCCGACGCCTTCCTGGTGCTCCTGCTCACCTGCGCCGCCTACGCCACCGCCCGCGCCGTCGAAGCCGGTGCCGGATCCGAGGCCGCCCGCACCCGCTGGATGGTGGCGGCCGGTGCCCTGGTCGGCTTCGGGTTCCTGGCCAAGATGCTCCAGGCCTTCCTGGTCGTCCCCGCACTTGCCGTGGTGGTCCTCGTCGCCGGCCCGGGACCGCTCGGCCGGCGGGTCCGCCGGCTGCTGTGGGGCGGAGTGGCGCTGGTGGTCTCGGCCGGATGGTGGGTGCTGGCCGTCGTGGCGACGCCGCCGTCGGACCGACCCTACGTCGGAGGCTCGCAGACCAACAGCATCTTCAACCTGATGTTCGGCTACAACGGCTTCGGGCGCCTGACCGGCAACGAGACCGGCAGCGTGGTCGCAGGGGGGGCCGGCGGCGGGGCCGGGGCACCCGGCCCGTGGGGCTCCACCGGCCTCACCCGCCTGTTCGGCGCCGACATGGGCTCGCAGGTGTCCTGGCTGCTGCCCGCCGCCCTCGCCCTCCTCGTGGTGGGCGTCGCCCTGCGCGCTGGCGCCCCCAGGACCGACCCGGTGCGGGCGGGCTTGATCCTGTGGGGCGGGTGGCTGGCCGTGACCGGGGCGGCCATCAGCTTCGGCCGGGGGATCATCCACCCCTACTACACCGTCGCCCTGGTCCCCGCCGTCGGAGCCCTGGTCGGCCTGGGTGGCTGGCGGTTGTGGGCCCGGCGCCGGCGGTGGGCCGCCCGGGCCGGGCTGGCCGGGGTGGTGGCGGCAACCGCCATCTGGTCGGCATGGCTCCTGGACCGCACCCCGTCGTGGATGCCGTGGCTCCGGGTGGTGGTGCTGGTCGCTGGCGCCGGCGCCGCCGGGGCCGTCCTCGCCTGGTCGAGGGCAGGAGCATGGCTCCGGGCGGTGGCGGTGGCCGGCGCCCTCGGGGCCGGCCTGGCCGGGCCGGCCGCCTACAGCCTGGACACGGCGGCCACGCCGCACTCGGGCGCCATCCCCACCGCCGGCCCGGTGTCCCTGGCCGGCGCTCGCGGCCCGGGTGGCCGGGGCGGGACTGGTGGCGGGCCCGGGCTTGGTGGCCGGGCCGGGCCCGGTGGCGGGCCATTCGGCACCCGTTTCGGCCCCCCCGTTGGCAGCGCTCGCCCGGGGCGGGCGGGAGCCGGACTCCGGCCGCCGGCCGGGTTTGGCCTCGGGGCTGCCGGGGGCGGCGGTCCGGTGGTCGGTGGTGGCCCTGGCGGTGGTGGGCGCCCGGGCGGAGGCGGCGGCCTGCTAGACGCCAGCACGCCCAGCGCGGCGGTGGTCAGCGCGCTGGAGAGCGGGTCGGGGGGCTACACCTGGATGGCCGCCACGGTGGGCGCCAACCAGGCCGCCGGCTACCAGTTGTCGACCCGGCTGCCCGTCATGGCCATCGGCGGCTTCAACGGGACCGACCCGACGCCCACCCTGGCCCGCTTCGAGCAGCTGGTGGCCGCCGGCCGTATCCACTGGTTCATCGCCGGGGCCGGCCGGGGCAGGGGCCCGGGTTCCTCGGCGGAGGCGTCGGCGATCACCACCTGGGTCGAGGGCCACTTCAGCGCCACCGCGCTCGGCGGCACCACGCTCTACGACCTCTCCCCGCCTGCCTGAGCCAGGCAAGGGTGGTACCGGTGAGCCCGAACTGACGTCGACAGTCCGGGCCGGTCAACCGGGCCACCGGCGCCCCTCGCGACCAAGGCGAGCGTTGCTTCGTTGACTGAATTTTGAGTATCCACGCTGGTCAAGACCTCAACAGAGTCAACGAAGCAACGCTCGTCTTAGTACTACCGGGCCGACTGCGCGAACCCGAGCCGGCGGGCAAAGTCGCCGGGGTCGAATGCGTCCGGATCGAAGTCGCCCCCCGCCCACTCGAGCATCGCCTCGTGCTCGGGGTCGTCGGGGTCCGAGACGGTCTCCAGGAAGTCCTGGTAGCCCCACACCCCACCGCAGTCCTCTGGCGGGCAGGCCCTGCGGCCGCCGGTGCAGGCCGGGTAGGCCACGCCCGCGACAGCGGTCATCTCCTTCTCCACGACGACCTTGTGCGTCCAGTCGTCGCCGAAGTCGTACACGTAGTCGAACACGCTCCCCGGCCCGGCCACCGCGCCCAGACGGGCCCGGCCCTCGTCCCTGGGGCGCTCCCACCCCTGGCCGTCGTCGGTGCCGTAGGAGACCCCGCCAATCTCGAACACATGCAGGTGGTACCCGTACCAACCGAAGGCCGCCTGGATGACGACGTGGAGCTGGCGCAGCGTGCTGGCCTTGGGCACGACCACCCGGCGCCACACCGGTGGCTTGGTGCCCCTGATCGTGGCCTTCAGCTGGTAGACGACCGGACCTGGCATCTCTGACCTCCTACGAGGATCTCCCCACGACGACTGCCGCCCACCGTACTGTCCATGGTCGCCGATATCACACCTCGCCGCACCCGGAGCGAACGTCGGCCCAGCGGGCAGCTTCTGGCCGACCTGGCCGAGATCAGTGACCTTGCAGGGCGGCTCGGCGTGGTCTCCTCCGCCGCAGACTTCGATGTGCGCCTGACCACCGACGACAGGGTGATGTGACCGACTACATCGTCGATACGAGCGTCTTCATAGCGGCGGAGCAGAGGCGTCGCGTTGGTGCGCCGCCCGAGGGACAGGCGCGCGTCTCGGTCGCCACCCTCACAGAGTTGGGAGTGGGCGTCCGGCGTGCGGCGGCCAAGCCCCTGCGCGAGCTGCGGGAGACGACCCTGGGCCGGGCCCGGCGGTTTGTCGCCCTGCCCTGTGACGAGGCTGTCGCCGAGCGCCTCGCTGACCTCCTCGCCGCCGCCCGCGCCGGCAACCGCCGAGCCGGGGCGATGGACGCGATCATCGCCGCCACCGCCCTGGCCCACGATCTCGCCGTTTGGACCCAGGATGACGACTTCGAGGTCCTTGCCCAACTTGCCACCCGACTTCGTGTTCACCGGGGCTGAGGTGGCTCGTGCGCCGGCCCCGGCGCGGTGGTGGTCCGGGTCGTCGCCAGCAAACGTGTCACCAGCTCCTGATCAGGAGCTGGGGACCACCTTGTACCACACCACCTCGACGTTGCCGCTGAGCAAGGCCGGCACCGTGGTGGTGGTCGTCGCCGGCACCGAGGTGGTGGTGGTCGTCGGCGGCGACGGGTTGACCCCGTTTGGCCCGGCGGTCACCTTGGCCACGTCCACCGTCGCCGTGGTGCCGATCAGGCCCACGTGCAGGGCGCTCACCGATATCTGACCGGTCGAGGTCGTCTGGTAGTTGGTCTGGAGGGTCAGCAGCGGGGCGATGGTGTTGCTCAGCAGGGTGACCACCGGGCCAAGCAACACCTTGTTGAGGAAGTTCTCCTGCCCGGTTATGCCGGCGATGACGGCGGCCAGGAGGTTCTGGTTGGCCGCCGGGTTGATGGTGATGGCGAACGGGCCCAGGTTGAGCAGGCCACCGACGAGCTTGACCGTGACCGTGGCCCCGGCCAGGGTGGCGCTGCCCGACCCGGCGGTGCCGTCGGCGTTCTCGGTGGCATAGGCGGTGGCCGCGTTGACATTTACGGTGATGTCGGCCACCGAGCTGAGCAGCGAGCCCAGGCCGGGGATGTTGGAGATGTCGAGGGTGAGCCCGCCCGAGCCGCTGCCGGAGTTGGTGCAGGACGTCTTGCCCGCCCCGAGCTGCACGATGCCCCCGGCCTGGACCAGTCCGGCGCAGCCGTAGGACGGCCCGTTGGTGTCGGCCTCGGCGTACTCCGACAGGGCGCCGGCGGTCAGGAACGTCTCGCCGCCGAGCAGGCTGAGCGCAGGCTGGACCTGCGCCGTCACGTTCGGCCCGCTGCCAGTGTCGGTGGCCTGGGCGCTCGGAGTGGCGATCACCAGGGCGCCATTGAGCAGGTCGACGTCCAGTGCCTCTGTCGACGCACTGGTGGTGTCGGTCGGGGGCGGGGCCACCGTGGTGGTGGTCGTGGTCGGGATGCTGCCGCCGACCTGGTCGAAGGGCGAGATGGAGGCCACGGTGCAGGGCGTGCCCGCCGCCGCCGCCGAGCAGTACGGCTGGACGTAGGTGCCCTGGCTGTCGAAGGAGCCGCCGGCGTAGACCTTGCCGTAGATGTTGCTGCTGGCCGAGGCGCACACGCTGTTGGGCGAGTACACGAAGTCGTGCAGCCAGCTGGCCTTGGGGCCTCCGCTGGGCGACGAGGCGTCGATGGGCTGGGCCAGCACGACGTTGCCCACGTTGTCGGCCGGGTTGGTGTCCGACGCGTGGGACGGGCAGTTGCCCCCCCCGGCCTGGGGGGGCGCCGACGACGGGACGACCAGGTACAGGTCGTGGCTGGTCCCGTTGCCGGATGCCACCGAGTTCATGGCACGGGTGAAGTCGATGCCGCCGTCGGCGAAGATGGCCAGGTCGTTGCTGGTCGGGATGCTATAGCCCTTGCGGTAGTCGTCGCCCCAGATGATCTGGCAGGAGGTCTGCACCACCGTCGGCGTGCCTGAGCTGGCGGCGGTGACGATCGTCTGGTAGACGCCCGCCGGGTCGAGCCCGTTGCCCTTGTCGGCGGCGCAGTTGTCGTTGGTGACGACCGTGTAGCCCCCCGCCTCCCACGCGGCCGTGTTGAGGTCGAGGGTCGGGAAGGGCGGCGCCGGCGGCTCGTTGGCCACCGTCGGGTAGACCGAGCTGGCCGGGAAGTCCGCCGGCAGGCTGTAGGCGCAGCTCTTGGGCCCGGCCGACGCCTTGGGGCAGGGGGTGATGGCCTGCCCCGCCGTGTAGGCGGAGTTGGAGTTGGCCGTCCCGCTGTAGCTGATCGACCCCCCGCTGGACTCGATGGAGCCGCCGACCGACGCGCTGCCCGACAGGGTCACCCCGCCGGTCGCGTACAGGTTGCCGGCCACCTTGGACCCGCCGCTCATGACGACGGCGCCGTTGGCATAGACGTTGCCGTTGACGACGGCGCCCCGCTGGATGGTCACCGGGCCGTTGGCGTACACGCTCCCGCTGACGTTGAGCCCGCCGTCGAGCAGCGCGCTGCCGGTGGTGTATACGTTGGCGCCGATGCTGGCCCCGGCGGTCAGGTCGAGGTTGCCCTGGACGAAGAGGCTGGACGCGATGTTGCAGGCCCCGCTCGCCTCCTCGGGCACCGGTGGCGAGGTCTGGTAGGCCCGCACGTTGCCCTGGTAGGTAAAGTCGGAGGTGCAGTTGAGCACGCCCGTGGTGAAGGCGTTGGCCGACTTGTCGCCGCTCTGGTCGGTGAGGGTGAAGGAGTCACTGGTGCCCGCCTGCAGCGAGACCAGGCCGTAGAGCGCCTCGGTGAAGTTGCCCGACTGGCCGTACACCGGCCCGGGCACGGTCGTGGTGGTGCTCAGCGCCGTGGTGGTCGTGGGCGCCGAGCCCCCGGTCACCTCCACCATCGACTGCACCGTCCTCGTCACCGGGAGGGCCGAGTTGGTGGTGCCGGCCGACTGGATCAGCACGAACCAGGGGCTGGGCCCCGTCAGGGCAAACCAGCCCTTGGTGTCGCAGGGGGCCAGGGCGCCAGCCAGGCCCGTCTCGGTCGAGCCGGAGGCCACCTCCAGGGTGTAGGAGGCGGTCTGGCCCGGACCGGCGTCGCCGGCTGCACCGACCGCGGTCGTGCTGGTGGCGGGGTTGTTGGGCTCGGTGACCACCTGAGGGCCGGCCGGGCAGGCCACATATGAGGAGGTCCCCGTGCGCACGTTGTTTATCTCGGCCTGCAGCCCGGCGGAGGCGGCGTCGCCCGTCTCCACCAGCTTGCGGGCCGCCGCCGTCTGGGACAGGGAGCCGAACGATATGGACACGGCCGCGATGCTCCCGGCGATGACCACGGTCGACATGATCAGCGCCAGGATCATGGCCATCCCCGACTCCCCGCCGGCCCTGCCACCGCCGGCCCTGCCACCGCCGGCCCTGCCACCGCCGGCCCTGCCACCGCCGGCCCGGTCTCGGTCCTTGGGGGTCCTCATGGCTAGCATCCCTCCGTGGTGCCTGGCTGGATCGGCCCGCCCATGTTGGTCGCCACCAGGCTGTCGACCACCTCCACCCCGCTACCCGTCACGCTCGGGTGCCCGTTGAGGTCGAAGTGGACGCTGAGCAGGCCGTTGTAGCCGGGGTTGCCGGCGAAGGTCACCTGGGTGCCCGACTGGATCGTCGGCGTCACGCCCTGGACGATCGCCTGCCACGGACCGTTGTTCACCGACTCCTCCAGGGCGCCGCCGGCCACCTGCCACTGCGCACATGCCGGCTGGATGGTGGAGTAGTCCGACGTTGGGTTCGGATCGGCGTTGGCGTTGTTGACGTAGAGGATCTCGTTCGCCCCGCTGGTGACGTAGCCGACCCCGCTGGCGTAGCGCAGGTCCTGGGACAGCGAGGCCAGGGCCGCCCCGGCGTCGGCGTTGTTGGCAGCCCGGTAGGTGGCCACGTTGACGGAGCTGTTGGCGCTGACCACAAACTGAAAGCCGATGGCCAGGACGAGGCCCAGCACGGCGCAGACGACCACCATCTCGAGCAGGCTGAATCCCGCCTCGCTGGCGCCCCGCTCGCTCACGTGCATGTCGTGCGCACCTGGCAGTTGGTGATCTCGGTGGTGGTGACCACGTGGTTGAGGGTGGCCGCCTTGAAGCTCGGCACCCAGCTCACCACCACGCTGAAGACGAGGGGGGGCTCGGTGGAGGTGCCGCCGGGAGTGGTCACGTAGGTGTCCACGCCGAAGCGCTCGTTGTCGACCACCACGCAAAACTGGTGGGGGGCGAGCGGCGCCCCCGCGCCCAGGGCGCCGGCGTCGAGGGACACCGGCGCGCTGGCGCCGGAGAGGCAGGCTGGCTGGACCCAGGGCTCCTGCGGGCAAAGGTCGGTGGCCGTCGCCGTCCCGTCGACGTCCAGCGGGGCCGCTTCGAAGCACAACCCGCCGCTGCCCGGGTCCTGGGCGATGTTGGGGTCGGCGCTCGGGCTGAGGGTGGCGTCACCGCTCGACATCCCGGCCTGCAGGGTCGTCCACGGCAGCGCCTTAGCGTCCTCGATCACCGTGTTGGCCAGGTTGACCGCCGCCTCGCGCTGGCGGGCGTAGGCCGCCTGGGCCAGCGAGCCCGTCAGGACGTAGGCCACGCTCAGCATGGTGACCAGCATCACCGCGCTGGCCATCATCAACTCGATGAGGGTGAACCCCGACTCGTCGCCGGCGGCGCCGGCCTGGGAGCGACGGCCGGTGATGGCCACTGCCGGTCAGGGGACCTGGAACGGGTTGCGGGCCGAAGTCCGCGGCGGTGCCACCGGCGGAGCCACGTGAGGCGCCACCAGGGCGCTCGGCGACTTGGGGACGATCGGTGCGGTGGGGGCGGGCGAGTGGTGCAGCACGGTACGGGAGGCGACCAGCCACCCCATCAGCACCACCAGGAGGACGGCCAGCACCACCAGCGCCCGCCGGTTGCTGTCGTGGGTGGGCTGGGTGGCCCGCCGCAGCCCCCGGCCGACGCTTGCCTTGGCGATCATCTCGCTCCTCCCGTGACCGGCGCCAGCGCCGGATTGCTGTAGAAGACCTCGGTCTGCATGGAGGCGGTCATCGACTTGGCCGCCGGGGCCATGGTGAGGTCGTGGACGACGAACAGCCGGGGCGAGCCGTCCAGCTGGTCGATGAAGCTCGTCAGCTGGGCATAGGTGCCGGTCAACGACAGCTGGAGGTGGATCGACGGGGGCCCGGTCGACCCGGCCGGGCCTGCGGCCGGCGGCGGCGCCGGGGCCGGGGCCGGCGAGCTCGGGTCGACGGCCACCAGCTGCACCCCCGAGACCGTCGCCACCTTGGCCAGCCGGTCGATGGCGGTGTCGAGGGACGGGCTGGCCGGCACCGAGGCGGTGAGGGAGTCGAGCTGGGCCTGGTATGAGCCCATGTGAGCGGATGCCTTGCGCAGCGACCCCACCTGGCTGACCAGCTGAGCCTGGAGCTGGCGGGCCTGGACCAGGTTGGCGTCCGCCGCCTTCAGGTGAGCCGAGGCCGGGCGCCAGGCCCCGAACCAGAACGCGGCGGCCAGGACGACAGCGGCCAGGATGGTGGACACGGCTATGCGGCGGGTCATGGCTGGTTGGCCCCCGGGAGGTTGGCGGCCCGGCTGCTCGCCGCGCCCTGGGTCAGTGTGGCGGACGAGGTGAACGTGTCGTTGCCCCCCGAGGACGCCGAGCCCCCGACCCAGACGTCGCTCAGGGCGGGGACGGTGGCCATGGCCCGCAGCCACTGGGCGACCGAGTCCTGGCCCCCCTTGGCCGTCACACCCAGCTGGAGGGTGCCGAGGTTCGCGCTGGCGGCGGTCGCCGGCGCCGGCACGGTGGCGGCCGGGGTCCAGGCGAAGGAGGTCAGAGCCTCGTTGGCCGGGAGGGCGGCGGAGATCTCGGCCAGGACCTTGGTCACCGCCACGTCACCGGCCAGGGCCCGCTGGGCGGTGCTGCGCCCCGACGCGATCGCCGCCTTGAGGGAGGTCACCTTGGCCAGAGAGCGGAGCTGGACCTGGAGGGAGTCGTTCTGCCGGGCGATGGCGGTCACCTCGGCGTGGACGTGGCGCACATGGGCATCACGGACGGCCCAGGCCGCCCCGAGGACCAGGGCCAGCGAGGCCAGCCCGGCCCCGGCCATCTGGGCCAGCCGGCGCTGGCGGCGGGACCGCACGATCTCGGGCGGCAGCAGGCTGAGCCGGGACTCGGGCAGCTCGGCGCCCCACAGGGCGATGCCGATGGGCGTGTAGGAGTCGGCCTGCGCCCGCTCCAGCTCGGCCGACGTGAGGCCCATGCTGGCCACCTCGATGCCGGCGAAGGGTTGGGCCAGGGCGATCTGACCCCTGACCGCGCCGCCCAGGGCGGCAACCAGGCCTTCGGTGGTGACTGCGCCGCCGGTCAGGAGGATGCGGTCGACCTGGTCCCGGTCGCTCTGGGCCAGGAAGTAGTCGATGGAGCTCTGCACCTCGTCGACGAGGGGCGGGAGCTGTGAGGCGATCACCGCCGTCGTCGTGGCCCTGACAGCTACCGGGGCGGTGGCGTCGCTGCCTCGCTTGAGCGCCTCGGCCCGGCCGGCGTCGACCGACAGCTCGGCGGCCACGCTGTTGGTCAGCCTGGACCCTCCGAGGTTGACCGTCCTGGTGAAGCGCGTCACCCCGCCGTCCCGGACGGCCACCGTGGTCAGGTCGCCGCCGAAGCAGACGACCGCGTCCGCCCCTCCGTCGGGGGAGGGGGACGGAGGGGCGGCGCGAACCAGGGCCAGGGGCACGACGTCGACGGCGTCGGCATGGAGCCCGGCCAGGTCGAGGGCGGCCAGGTGGGCACGAACCATGTCCCGGTGGGCGGCGGCCAGCAGGATCCGCATCTTCGACGCCCCCGACGCCGAGTCGCTTTCCAGCCCCGGGTCCACGATCGTGAAGTCGAGGACGGCTTCCTCGACCGGTATCGGGATCAATTCCTGAGCCTCGAACTGCAGGGCCAGGCGGAACTCGTCGGCCGGCATGGCCGCCACGTCGGCCGGCCTCACGATGACCCGCTGGCTGGACACGCCGACGACGACGTTGCGGCTGGAGAAGCCACCCTCCTCCCACAGCTGGCGGAGGCTGGCCGCCACCACGGGGGGGTCCACGACCTCGCCGTCGACGACCGCGCCGGGCGGCAGGGCCACCTGGGCAAAGCGCTCCATCGTCCGGTGGCGGCCGTCGACGGTGACCTCGGCGGCCCGCACCGCGGTGGAACCGATGTCCAGGCCGATATGGCTCTTCTTGCCCCTGCGACCGACGCTGAGATTGACCTTCGGCTGCTTCACACCCGGTGCATCGGCACCTCCTGATTACCCCTTGACCCGAATGTCTGAGTGCGATGGCGCCGGTCCGCCGGGGCGTCTTACAGTAGTCGGCCGGCAGCAGCGACGCCAACGGGGAGCCTGCGAGGGCGTGGTGGAGCGCAGACTCGGCGAAGTCCCGTCAGGGTGCAAGCCGAATCGATGATGTCGGCCACCCCGTAGCCATCCACGCCATGACGCTTCGACCCAAGTTTTACGAGATCGCTTCCCTGCTCGGGACCAGCCGACAGGCCGCCCAGGAGCGCTACGGCGAACCGGCTGAGTGCCCGTAGAGGGGGCAACCCCCTGGAACCAGTGCTGCCCGGCGCTGCGCCACCGACCACGCCCGGGCCCTCCGGCCCGGGGTCACGGCTTCACCCGATGGGGCGGTGCTGGCCGGCGTGCAGCTGGTCGCAGCGCACGGCACGCTCCACGTCCGCCACCGTGCCGGCCACCGCCAGCTCCACCAGCGCCGAGTCCACGCCCGGGTCGGGTTCCTCCATGCGGGTGATGGCCCGCACCGCCTAGTACGACAGACGGCCGTCCACGAAGGTGGCCGCAACCGTCGGCCGGCGGGCCAGCTGGCGG
>JBOGGP010000070.1:0-10952 GCA_050744105.1 Acidimicrobiales bacterium | reverse complement strand
CCGCCTCGGCGCCGGCGCCGGGGACGGGGGCGCCGGCGGCAACCAGCGCGGCGCCCGAGCCGGCGACCACGCCCTCGCGCAGGTCGAGCCAGGAGACCGCCGGCCCCTCGGCGCCGGCGTCGGGTGCCCCCATGACCAGGGAGGCCACCCGGTCGTGGATGTGGGCGCCCCAGGAGCCGGCGGCCTGGTCCCCGAGAGCCACCTCGGGCTGGCCGCCGCTGATGGACACCCGGGCCGCCCCGTGGACGAACACGGCCAGGCCGTCGCCGCTGTCGAGCACGGCCGAGAAGGCCGGCACGGCGGCGGTCCCGGCGTCGGTGACCACCTGGCGCAACCGGGCCGCCGAGCCGGGGCCGCCGGCGGCCCGGCACTCCTCCACCAGCCGGCCGACCACCTCGTTGCCGTCCCAGCCGGCCCCGTTGACCACCAGCAGGGCAGAGGCGAAGCGGGCCACCAGCCCGTCTCCGGCCCGCACCGCCACCCGGAAGTCGTCGAGCCTCATATGATCCGGCCTCCCCGGAAGCGCCAGCGGATGAACGGGACCCGCATGGGCCCGTGGACGAAGCCGAAGACCACCAGCCAGGTGGTGCCGAAGTCCACGAGGAAGGCCGGCCAGCCCAGGCCGGTCGACGTGACCAGGTGGCCGAGGACCCAGTGGACAAGGGCCCCCTCGGGGACGGCCTCGAGGATGACGAAGACCGGAGGCCAGTCCTTCTCCCAGCGGAACTGCATGAGCAGGTGGTAGATCGGCTCCCACACGACGACGCCGAGGCCGGCGACCAGGCCTACCGCCGTCATGGTCAGCAGGTAGAGGTCGCCGATGCGGCTGGCCCCCGGCGGCGTCGGACCCGACGGCAGGAACGGGGTGACGACGGCGGTCCAGAGGACCCCGGCCACCGCCACCGACAACAGCCGCGTCTGCCAGCGGCCGACCAGGGTGGGGGTCACGGCTCCAGGTTGCGGGCCCAGCGCCACCACTGGGACATGGAGCGCCTCACCCCGATGCGCTCGCCGAAGCCGACGCCGGCCAGGTCGTCGGTCGCCTCCAGGGCCGATATCTGCAGGCCCAGGAAGGTGTCCACGCCAGCCAGGTAGCTGCCGTAGGTGGCCGCCCCGGCGGCATAGGCCCGGCCGGGGCCGCTGCGAGCCCCCCGCAGCTCGAAGCTGCGCTCCACGTCGAGGCGCCCGAGGGGGTTGCGGCGAGCGGTGCCCAGCTCGAGCAGGTCGGCCAGGACCGGGTGCTGGCTCAGGTCGGCCACCAGGCCGGTGGCGTCGATGATGAAGCTGGCCGCCAGCTCGGCCGCCTGCGCCCCCTCCGGGGCGTGCAGGCGCAGCACCACGGTGCCCGGCGGACCCGGCACCACCTCGTCGACGCTGGCCTCCACCGCCCGGTAGTAACCCTGGCGCCGGCCGTCGGCCAGCTGGGCCCGCCAGTGCCGGCGCCGGGCCGTGGTGGTGCCGCCGATGGCGCGCAGCATCTCGGCCCGCTCCTCGCCCTCCAGCCTGTCGATCTGGGCCCGGGCCTGGCCCCCCCAGGTCGACTTCGGGCAGTTGAAACCCTGGTAGGCCCAGCCCTCCTGGCCCCGGCGGCGCAGGAACGGCGAAGGCCCGTGGGGGGCGTCCACGTAGCTGCGGATGACGTGGATCACGTTGGTGGCCGAGGCGTGCTCGGCCCTGTCGGTGAAGATGCGGTCGAGGATCTGGGAGGTGGCGATGCCCGTGCCGCGCACCACCACCGTCCCCCCGCGGCGGTTGAGCTCCTGGTAGACGTGCTCGTGGGGCTCGTAGGCGTTGACCACCCGGTGGTGGTCGCCGTAGGTGCTGCGGTAGCGCTGGAGGTCGTCGAGGAACCGGAGCCCCGGGTAGCCCACGGCCAGGTGCACGAACCGGCTCCGGTAGGCCACCGCCCCGCTGGATCCGGCCGGGGTGAGCAGGCTGAAGTAGCCCCCCCGGTCCCGCTTGCGCACCAGGGTCACCTGACCCCGCGCCGTGCAGTCCCAGTAGGAGATCCGGTCGGCCTCCCGCCGCATCCCGGCGAACACGGCTCCCTTGCGGGGCGTCCAGTAGTCGCACAGGACGCTGTCGTTGAGGACGTTCCACAGCGGTCCGAGGAACCCGGTCAGCCGGCGAGCCGACGCCGCCTCCCGCCAGGCGTAGCTGGGAAAGGCCCAGATGTTGTCGGGGCACGACGTGGAGTCCGAGCGCAGCCGGGCCCGCATCGGGATCTGGGAGACCTCGGTCAGGTACTCGTAGTTTTGCCACGGGTACGCCAGGGTGGTGAGGACCTTGATGTCGGACACCGCCACCCCGGCGATGCGCAGCAGGTCGACCATGACGAACGAGCCCATCCCGCCGCCCACGGTGACGAAGGGGACGTCGACCACGGCCACGCCGGCCGCCGACAGCGCCTCGTCCGACCACACCGCCTCGTCCGACCACACCGCCGCGCCTGGCAGCTCCCCGCCGCCTACCGGGAGCGGCGCCGCCGGGGCCGGGGGGACGAGGATGTCGACCATCCGGGGACCTACACCTGCCCGGGGGAGGGCACGAGGGGCGGGGGCGGGGGCGGCATCTCGTTGACCCCCGGCGCCGCCCGCCCCCCGGGCGGCCGGGTGCCCCGGGACCGGCGGCGGGACGTGACCAGCAGGGCCCCGCCGGCCACGGCCAGGGCGGCGGCGGCGACGGCCAGGCCGATCACCACGGCGCTGACCCCGGCCGGGGGGGTGACGGGCACCGCAGCCAGGTAGATGTCCTGCTTGCCGGTACTGGCGTTACCCTTGCGGCTGTCGGTCCAGGCGGCCAGGGCCCGGTCGTCGTAGGACAGCAGGCTCATCTTGGAGCCGAAGTCGGCCTGGAGGTAGAACGGCGACTCCTGGGGCCCCACCTGGGTGTCGGACGATGCCGTGGAGATCTGTACCGCCGTCGGGAAGGTGGCGCCCCCGTCGGCCGACGACGACAGCCACACGCTGGCCGACGACCCGCTGGCGTCGTAGTAGGCCACGTCGACCCGCCCGTCGGGGGCGATGGCCACCGCCGGCAGATCCTGGTCCTGGCCGTCGGCGGTGCTGGGGTTGACCACCACCGGGCCCTGCCACGACGAGCCCCCGTCGGTCGAGGACCGCTCGAGGACCTGCCCCGACCCCGAGCGCCCGTCGGGCCACACCGCCACCATCTCGCCCGACGAGCTGATGGCGAGACCGGGGACGGGAGCCAGGTAGACGAGGAAGCGGTGCGGGGGCACGATGGAGCTGTCCACCACCCGGCCGGGCCCGAAGGTGACGCCGCGGTCGGCGGAGGAGGTCACCACCAGGGTGAAGTTGCCGGTGTAGGTGCCGGGCAGGCTCTGCCAGTCCAGGGTGTCGCCCTCGTAGTCGTAGTAGAGCACCGACGGGTTGCCGTGGGCGTCGACGGCCAGCACCGGGCTGCCGATGCGGGCCCGGCCCGGGTCGCTCACGTGGACCGGCGACGACCAGGTGGCCCCGCCGTCGTCGGAGTGGGTCACGACGATGGGATAGCCGGTGTCGGGGAAGCACAGCACGCACAGGAAGATGGGCGGCGCCAGCCACGTCATGAACAGCCGTCCCGAGCCCCGGTCGATGGCCAGGTCGGTCTGGAAGGCGTAGGGGCCGGCCACCGGGCTCGGCGGCAGGAACGACTGCCCGCCGTCCTTGGACCGCTCGATCCACACCCCGTCGGGGTCGTTGCCCGGGCCGGAGAGGGTGACGAAGGACACGTAGAGGGTGCCGTCGCCGGCATAGACGGCCCGGGGGGCGTACAGCTTGTGGGGCACCAGGGCCAGGCCGCCCTGGAAGTCGGACTCGGGCGGCACCTGGAGCTGGCTCAGGTGCCAGGTGGTCCCGCTGTCGTCGGAATAGCGCACCGGGGCGCTGAAGTCGGGACGGTCGGTGCGGTCGACCATGACCATGTTGGACGGCTGTGCCGGGTTGCGGGCCAGGGTCGGGGTGTCCTCGGCGCTGAGCAGGCCGGCGTCCTGGCTGACCTGCACGTTGGTGGTGGGGGCCTGCACCGCCGGGGCGGCCGCCCCGGCGGCCTGGGCGGCGACCGGTCGGGCTGTCGCCGTCCCCGTGGCCATGCCCGCCACGGCCACCGCCGCGGCCAGCGCGGCACCGGCCCGCCTCGGCCCGCCTGACCTGGGCCCTCGACCGGCCCTGCTACCCCCAACTTCGCCCATGCTCGCCCTCCCGGCCCTCGTCCCGTCGCATCCGGTCAGCCTACCGGCCGTGCCCGGCGCCGTGACAGCCGGCGCTAGACCAGTTCGAGGAGGCGCAGGCCCAGGCTCTGGAGGGCCAGGACGGCCGGTGCGTCGGGGCTGGCGTCGAGGGGGGCCACGCCGGCCCGGTCGGCAGCCGGGATGGCCGGGTCGTCGGGCACCCGCACGATCTCCTGCGTGGGGAACAGCATGTCGATGGTGGCCATGTCCTCGTCATCCCGGACCCGGTTGGCCACCACGATGAGGGGCCCGAGGGCCCGGTCGGCGACCAGGGCGGCGGCCCGGCTGCCCACCTCGAGCGACTTGGGGGTGGCCTCGACGACGAGGACCACGGCGTCGACACTCTTGTCGGCCAGGCGCGTCAGGGTGCCGATGCCGGCCTCGAGGTCGGCGACGATGATCTCGTCAGCGGGAGCGACGTTCCCGAGCAACTGCTCGGGTGAGAGACCGCATCAGAGGCAGCCCGGCTCGGGGTTGTCGATCCGGGCCACCACCGCCAGCCGCACGCCGTCGGGGGCATCGGAGCCGAAGCGGTCGAGCAGGTCGTCCCAGCCGGGGGCGTGCTCCTCCTCGCCCTCGTCGAGAGCCTGGCGCATGGATACCAGGCGCTCGGTCTCCTCGTCGCCCACCCCGAGGGAGATGCCCAGGTTGGGATTGCTGTCGCAGTCGAGGGCCACCACCTGCCGGCCGTGACGGGCCAGCGTCCGGGCCACGATGGCCGAGGTCGTCGTCTTGCCCGCCCCACCCTTGCCCACCACGGCTAGCTTCATGCCGGCATACTAGCCGCTGGCCACCATCGAGCGCTCGTCGGCGTCGAGGCGCTCCAGGAGGGCGGCAACGGCGACCACCGCAGCGCTGCCGGGGGCGTCGTCGAGCGGCGGCCGGCCCCGGCGCTCGGCGCCGGCCAGCGCCTCGTCCCAGGGGACCACGGCCACCACCTCGAGCCCGGTGCCCTCGGCGATCCACCCGGCGTCGCCGTCCTCGGTGACCTTGCTCGCCACCGCCACGACCCGCTGGGGGCTCTCCGCCCTGGTCGCCATCCGGGCCAGGCGCCGGCCCGACAGGAGGGACTTGGCCGTGGGCTCGACGACGACGAGGATGGTCTCGGCGAAATTGCCCCAGCCGGTGAAGGCCTGGCGGGTGCCCCCGGGCAGGTCGCCCACCACGTCCCACTGGGTGGAGGGGAGCTCCTGGCGGATCTGGTGGAAGGCCATCTGCGAGCGGAACAGGTCTCCGGGCCGGCCCCGCAGCTTGCCGAACTGCAGGAACCGGACGCCGTCGGGACCGGTGGCGGCGTACGCCTCGATGGCGTCCGCCGCGCTCAGCCCGGGCCGCAGGCGGAAGCGGGGGCCATCCTCCCCCTCGGCCCTCTCCACCACGGCGTCGTCGGGAATGCCGGCGTCGCTGCGGTCCATGCCGATGGAAAAGGCCATCCCCGGCATGGGGTCGGAGTCGACGGCCAGCACGTGGCCGCCCCGGCGGGCCAGCAGGCGGGCGAAGGTCCCGGCGATGGCGGACTTGCCGGCGCCCCCCTTGCCGACGAAGGCTACCCGCACGGATGGCCGGCCATAACCCCGGCCGGGGGCGGGGCCACCTCAGGCCACCCGGCTGCGCAGGCGGTCGGCCAGGCCGGCCACGGCGGCGACCACGGGGCCGTCGGGGGCGGTGTCGATGAGGGGGACCCGCGCCCGGTCACCGAGCAGGGCCTCGTCCCCCCATGGCACCTGGGCGATCATCTCCAGGCCGTGCCTTTCGCAGAACTCGGCCACGGCGTCGGCGTCGTCGGGTGAGCGCAGCTTGTTGGCCACCACGACCACCCGGGTTATGGGCAGCTCGGAGGCCAGCTCGGCCTGGCGCCTGGTCGCCTCCAGCGAGCGGTAGTAGGGCTCGGTGACGAGCAGGAGGACGTCGGCGTTGCGCACGGTGCCCCGGCTCAGGTGCTCCGGGGACGCCTCGAGGTCGATGATGGCCACGGCGTCGGGGTCGGATCCCATGTCGCCGAGCAGGGCGGCCACCGTGGCATGAGCCGAGCACAGGCAGCCCTCCTCGGCGTGGCCCGGCCCCCCCATCAGCACCAGGCGGACCCCGTCGGGGCAGGCCACGGCGTGGAGGTCGAGCACCGAGGCCACCGGCGAGGTCAGCGCCGGGCCGTCGATCCGGCGGGACACCAACGTGAAGGGGAGCGACACGGCCTGGTCGGCGGCGTCGGGCGGGAGGCCCAGAGCCACGCCGAGGTTGGGGTTGCTGTCGGCGTCGATGGCCACCACGGTCGCCCCCCGCCGGGCCTCGAGGCGGGCCAGCGTGGCGGACAGCGTCGTCTTGCCGGCGCCCCCTTTCCCCGCCAGGGCAATCCTCACCGGTGCAACCTCACGGGTCGCGCCGTCATCGGTCCCCGCAGCCCATCAGGTCGGTGGAGCCGTCCAGCATGGCCCCGATCAGCTCCCGTACCTCGATGAGGCCGTCCAGGGCGCTGCGGGTGGCCGACTTCCCCTCCGGGGTGAGCAGGTAGGTGCGCCGGGGTGGGCCAGACTGCGACGGTTCCCACCACGAGGTGACCAGGTTGTCCTCCTCCATGGTCCGCAGGCAGCGGTAGAGGCCGCCGGCCTCGGCACTGCGCAGGCCCATGTGGCGGACGGCGTCGAGCAGTTCGTATCCGTGGGACTGGCCCTCGGCCAGGGCCACCAGCAGGCAGGCCCGCTGGAACGTCCGGGGCAGGCCCTTGCCGGGCTCCGCCGTCCCCTCGGCGGCGGTCATCAGTGCTCGTGCCCGGCGGCCCGCTGGGACAGGCAGGCGTCGGCCTCGTCGGCGGATGCGTGGCACCAGCAGTCGGCACTGCACTCGCCGTGGGTGGGGCGGGTCAGCTCGCTGAACGAGGCGGCAAACTCCACCGCCCCCTCCTGGAGGCCCCGCTCCGACAGGGTGAACCAGTCGCCGTCACAGTTGAGGTAGCCCTCGGTGACCAGGCGGTCGAGGTAGGTGATGCCGATCTCGGCCTCCACGCCCAAGAAGCGCTCGATGAGGGGCGGGTCGACCAGGTCCCCGAAGCCCTCACCCCTGAGCCAGTACATCACCTGGAGGATCTCGCTGCGCCAGAACATGGCCCGTAGCGACTCGGACTTGGGCGGCCGCAACTCGTCCTCGTGGTACGAAAGCTCATGGATGGCCATCAGTCCTCCTCGTCTCGTTGCTCCAGGATAGCGGGGCCCCCGAGCCGGGACCTCTCCCCCTCACCATACCGGCAGGCCCTGGTCTCCGACCGCCCCCCGCCGCAAAGCGGCGAAGGCCTGGTCCACGTCCTTGCCCCACAGGTCCCACTTGGACAGGCGCAGGCCGAGCACCTGCAGGGCGACGGGGCCGGCCAGGACGCTGTCGGAGTCCAGGCAGGTCATGGCCTCGCCGGCCAGGGACCCCTCCAGGCCGGTGCGGGCCTCGCCCAGGTCGTCGGGGAGGTCGATGCGGACCAGGACCACGTCGGGCTCGAGGCGCAGGCCGACGGCCACGTCGCCGTCCGCCAGCAGGGTGTCCCCCTCGACGTGGAACCGAGCCGAGTGGCCGGCCTGGTCCCCCGGCCGGGCGGCCGCATAGGCGTCCAGCACGTCGCCGTCGTCGACCAGGGGACCGGCGGCGACGCCGTAGGGGGGCTGGGGCACGAAGCGGTGGTCGTCGTCACCGGCGCCGGGGCCCCAGTGGTACGACCCCTGGTCCATCGGCTGGTCCCCGATCTCGGCCCGGCTCAGCCAGCCATGCCCTCCGCCGCCTTGGCCGCGGCGACGAGCCCCTCGGCCGCCTGGCCCAGGTTTTCGTTGATGCGGTCGGTGGCCGGACCGATCACCGCGCACTGGGTCTCGACGGCCCGGACACCGAAGGTGATCTTGGCCAGCGTGGCCGAGATGCTGCGCAGCTGGTTGCCGATCTTGTTGAGGAAGATCCCGAGCGTGGCCACGAAGCCGACGATGACGATCAGGGTCAGGACTATGTGCAGGGCAAGCATCAGCGACGACCTCCTACGCCCAGCAGCCGGGCATGGCGTTCGACCTCGACCCGCAGGTCGTTGGTCTGGACGGCGGCCTGATCGAGCATCCACGTGGTGGCGGTGTTGGCGGCCAGCCGGGTGGCTGTCTCCCAGGCGTCGTCCACCCGCTCGTCGATGTCGTCGACAAACCACGACAGCATGGTGAGCAGGACGATCACGGCGATGATCAGCACGAAGCCCATGCCGATGGCGATCCACCAGAAGTTGAGGTTCTGCTGGGACAGGGCGACGATCATTGCTGGGCCTCCAGGAGCTCACGGGCGGCGGCGGCATTCTGGTTGATCTGCTTGACGCCGGTGACCACCTGCTGGACGTCCCACAGGGCCATGGTGTTGGCCCGGCAGTCGTCGAGAGCCAGGGTGACCTCGCGGGCCTGGATGCCGATCTTCCGGGCCAGCCTGAGGATGACCATGACCAGGACCACCACGATGGCCACCACCACGGCGGCTATGGAGAACCCTGTGTACCAACCGGACAACGATCCCAACAACACAGCCCAAACTCCCCCCTGTAGGCGTCCAATCGCCTACTCTCGCGATCAGTGTCGAAAGCATACTCCCCCGCCGAACTGGACGGAAGTGTAGCCTCGCCCGCCGGGCCCCGCATCTCTTTGCGCGCTGCACACGGTAGCCGGTGGTGCTGATCGGGGGCCCCGGGCCCCACCACGACGCACCCGTCCCGGCGCCGGCGCCGGCCGGCGAGGCGGGCGTGGCTACCAGGGAAGGCGGCGAGGGGGGCCAGGAGCCCGTCCGGCCAGGCCAGGTGGCCACGCCTGACCAGGACCAGGACGAGGACGAGGCCGAGCAGGACGAGGCCGAGCAGGACGAGGCCGAGCAGGACGAGGCCGAGCAGGACGAGGCCGAGCAGGACGAGGAGGAGCAGGACGAGGAGGAGCGGGAGGCCGTCCCCGCTCGGGGACTACGAGCGTCGGTCGGGGGCTGGGTCAGGCGCCACCGGGTGGTGGCCATCGTGGCCGCCAGCGCAGTGGTGGCCGGACTGGGTGGCGGCGGGTACCTCCTCAGCCGGGGCAGCGGCTCAGCGGGCTCCACGCCGGTCCACTACGTGAGCTTCCACAGCGCCAAGGACGGCTTCACCATCTCCTACCCGCGCACCTGGAAGCGGGTCACCCCCACCGACCCCTCGGTGCCCCTGCTGGTGAGCGCCGGCGGCCAGGACGCCATGTCGATCAGGGTCATCCAGCTGCAGTCGGCGGTCAACACCACCAACATCGCCTCCCTCAAGTCCGTCACCGACTCGATCCTCTCGGCCAGCCCCGACAAGCTCTCCGTGCTCACCTCCAAGGCGGTCAGCGTCAACGGGATCGGCGGCTATTTCTACGTGTACACGTTCAGCGTCGATCCCACCAACCCCACCGGGCCCACGGTGGTGCACGCTCACTACTTCCTCTTCCAGGGGCGCAAGCTGATCATCCTGGTGTTCCAGGCCGAACCCTCGTCCGACTTCCTGCACCTGGCCGCCACCTTCGACAAGGTGCTCTCCACCCTCACCAGCAACCCGGCCGTCCTCGGCCCCGTCCCGCCACCTTCCAGCCCGGCTCCGGGGCCCTCCACACCCGCCGGAGGCTGACGGTCGGACCAGGCGGCACCGTCGGACCAGGCGGCACCGTCGGACCAGGCGGCACCGTCGGGTCAGGCGGCACCGTCGGACCAGGCGGCACGGTCGGACCAGGCGGCACGGTCGGGTCAGGCGGGTCAGGCGGTCGCTCCGGCGGCCTGGTAAGGATGCCCTCGTACGGGGAGGCACCCGGTGGAGGGAGGTCGGTGGACAGCCGGAGGGCGGGCCCTTGCGGGCCCGCCCTCCTCGGGGCTTCGAGCCGGTGAGGCCCTCCGACCTCGCCGGTGGTCTGCGGTGCCTACAGGCCCAGCAGGGTGGCCACCGAGCCAAGACCCAGGCTGTTGAGGACCGATCCCAGGCCCAGGATGCTCAGGGGCTTCTGCAGGGCGGTGTCGATGTCCGAGGCGTGCCCGTTGATGGAGCCCACCACCGACAGGATGCTGGCCGTCCCCGCCTTGATCGGCCCGGCCGTGGCGATGATCACGTCGGCCCGACGGTTGATGGCCGCCACCCCGGCTTTGATCGAGTTGACGGTCGGGGCCAGGGTGGTGAACGTCCCGTTGATCGAGTGGACCGTCGAGTTGATGGTCCCCGCGCTGGCGGCGATGCTGTTGACGCTGTTGGTCACCGAGCCCACCTTGTCGTGGATCGAGATGACGTTGCCGTTGATCGACCCCACGGTGCTGCCGATGGCGTTGACGCTGCCGTTGATGGAGTTGACGGTGGGGTTGATCGAGCCCACCGAGCTGTTGATGGAGCCGACCAGGTTGTGGATCGAGGCCACCGATCCGCTGATCCCCACCACCGACGAGTGGACGCTGGCCACCCGGCTGTCGATGCTGGCGGCCGACGCCTCGATGCTGTTGGTGGCCGAGATGACCTGGCCGGCCTGGGCCGACAGCGGTTTGGCGGCGGTGAGTATCTCGCCGGCGGTGGCCTCGACCTTGTCCAGGATCGGGACCTCGTTGAGGTTCTTGTTGATGCTTGACACGGCCGGGGTGATCGTCTTGGTGACGGCGGTGTTGATGGTCACCGCCGAGATCACCGTCCTCGACAGCAGGATCACCGCGAAGAGGGCGAAGGCCAGGAACAGGGTCAGCGCCCCGCCCACCG
>JBOGGP010000069.1:0-10987 GCA_050744105.1 Acidimicrobiales bacterium | reverse complement strand
CGATGCCTGAAGACCCCGATGCCTGAAGACCCCGATGCCTGAAGACCCCGATGCCTGAAGACCCCGATGCCTGAAGACCCCGATGCCTGAAGACCCCCCCGGAGAGCCGGCGCCCAACCGGTGGGAGCCCGGGCCCCGAGCCGCGCCTGCCTGGTACCCCGATCCCGACGACCCGACGAGGATCCGCCACTGGGGAGGGGCATCCTGGGACGGCAGGTGGCGCCGGCGACCGGGGTGGGATCTGTGCGGGCAGGACTGGCTCGAATCGGCCGGCGGCTCGGTCCACGTCGACACGGTGGCCGAAGGGCCGGCGGGCGCCGCCCATCTCCCCGCCGTGGCCTCGGGGTGGTGGGCCGCCGCCGCCGAGAGCGGGCTGGCAGCGTCGACGGCCCGGTCGGGCTCGGGGGGCACGGGGGTTGACGGTGCCGGGCCCCCGGCCCTACTGGCGCGACAGGCTCACCCGGTGCGGCGGGCCCGCGTGCTCAGCGGTCCCCGCTTGGGGACCCTGGTCGTGTGCTTCCTGGCCATCACCGCCATGATGGCTGCCGTGGTCGGCCTCACGGTGGCCCGGCCATCGGCTTACCGCAGCGCGGTGCTCGCTGACCCCACCTTCGTGGTCCAGGCCAACGCCGCCTGCGGCGCCCAGCTGACCCCGGTGCGCATCCCGGCGCCGACGACACCAGCCGCCGGAGGGATCACCGGTGCCCCGTGGCCTACGCCCTCGGCCCTGCGCACCGAGGCCGCCACCCTGGGCCGGCTCTCGACCGCCCTGGAGGCCCTGCGGCTGAGCGCGGCCGAGCGCGGCCCGGTGCTCGGATGGCTCTCGAAGTGGCGGCGCTACGGCACGGAGGAGATGGCCTGGGCCGACACCCTCGATCGGGCCGCCAGCCACGTCGGGCCAGCGCCCCCGTCACTGTCCGGGCCTGGTTCCCTGGCGGCAAGAGCTGACCGCTTCGCCGTGCAAAACGGCCTCGACGCCTGCACCCTCAGCACCCAGCCGGTCTCCACGTCGGCCGCCCGACCCTTCGCCTGAGCCGACTGGCGCCCCACCCTCGCAGCCGGCTGTCGCTCGGCGCGCCGAGACACGAGCGAGCCGGCAGCGGCGAGCCCTCGGGCCGGAACGGGCACGTGCAACTGCCCGACGAGGCCCTTCCGCGCCCGCCACGCCGGGGGTAGTCTCGGGTCGTCAGTCCGACCATGGGGAGGTTCTACAGGTGCTGCTTTCCGAAGTCATCGACGACGGGTTCCTGGCCCGATACCGAGCCCTCCTCGACGCCGAGGACGAGGCCTTCGACGAGTTGGAGCACGCCTTCGAGGACGGGGATCGCGAGCACTTCGCCAACGACCTCAGAGCTTGGCGCAAGGCCATCGAGAGCAAGCTGTGCTACCTGCACCGCCTCGGCCTGGTGTCCCCGCCGGCCCTGACCTCCTGACGCCGGATTGCGGCCACCGGACCCCCCCAGCCCCCCAGCCCGCCAGCCCGCCAGCCCGCCAGCCGGCCCCCCCGACCCGGCCCCTCAGCTGACCCGGCCCCTCAGCTGACCCGGCCCCTCAGCTGACCCGGCCCCTCAGCTGACCCGGCCCCTCAGCTGACCCGGCCCCTCAGCTGACCAGGCCCCTCAGCTGACCAGGCCAAGAGCCCGCACCGTGTCGCGCTCGGACGCCAGCTCGGCGGCGCTGTTGGCGATGCGGCGGCGGCTGGGCTCGTCGAGGTCGAGGCCGGCGACGATGCGCCATTCCCCTGCGGCCGTGGTCACCGGGAACGACGACACCAGCCCGTCGGGCACCCCGTAGGAGCCGTCGGACACTACCGCCATCGACACCCAGTCCCCAGCAGCCGTACCCACCATCAGGTCCCGCATGGCATCCATGGCGGCGCTGGCGGCCGACGCCGCGCTCGACCCCCCCCGGCTCTCGATGACGGCCGCCCCCCGCCCCTGGACGGTCGGGATGAAGTCGTCCTCGATCCACGCCGGGTCGGCGATTATCTCGGGGGCGGGCCGCCCGCCTATACGGGCGTGGATGGCGTCGGGGTACTGCGAGCCCGAGTGGTTGCCCCAGATGGTCACGTTGGTGACCTCGCTCACCGGCCGCCCCGCCCGCGCCGCCAGCTGGGCCTTGGCCCGGTTGTGGTCCAGGCGGGTCATGGCGCTGACGTGCTCGGCGGGGAGGCCGGGGGCGGCATGGACGGCGATCAGGGCATTGGTATTGGCCGGGTTTCCCACCACCAGGACCCGCACGTCGGGATCGGCGTGCTCGGCCAGCGCCCGGCCCTGCCCGCTGAAGATGGCCCCGTTGGCCGACAGGAGCTCGGATCTCTCCATACCCAGCGTCCGGGGCCGGGACCCGACGAGCAGGGCCATCCCGGCGCCGGCGAAGGCGGCGCCGGGGTCGGTGCTAGTCTCCACCCCGGCGAGGAGGGGAAAGGCGCAGTCCTCCAGCTCCATGACCACGCCGTCGAGGGCGGCCATGGCCGAGGGGATCTCGAGCAGCTGCAGGATGATGGGCCGGTCGGAGCCGAGCATCCTGCCGCCGGCGATGCCGAAGACCAGGTTGTAGCCGATCTGGCCGGCCGCCCCCGTCACCGCCACGCGCAGTGGCGCGCTGGTAGCCGGGGGGGTCACGGCCGGTGCGACGCCCTCAGAGCCGGTCGACGATGGCGCTGGCAAACTCCGACGTCTTGACCTCGGTTGCCCCCTCCATCTGGCGGGCCAGGTCGTAGGTGACGATCCCGTCGGCGATCGTGGACTCCATGGCCGTGACGATGTCGTCGGCAGCCTGCTGCCATCCGAGGTGCTCGAACATCAGCACCCCCGAAAGCAGCAGCGAGCCGGGGTTCACCCTGTCCTGGCCGGCGTACTTTGGTGCGGTGCCGTGGGTGGCCTCGAATATGCCGTGCCCGCTCACGTAGTTGATGTTGGCCCCGGGGGTGATCCCGATCCCTCCCACCTGGGCGGCCAGAGCGTCGGAGAGGTAGTCACCGTTGAGGTTGGTAGTGGCCACGACGTCGAAGTCGGTCGGCCGGGTGAGCACCTGCTGGAGGGTGATGTCGGCGATGTTGTCCCTCACCAGGATCCGCCCCGCCGGGTCCCCGCCGCATTCCTCCCAGCTGACGGCGACGTCGGAGAACTCCTCAAGGGCTACCTCGTAACCCCAGCGGCGAAACGCCCCCTCGGTGTATTTCTGGATATTGCCCTTGTGCACCAGGGTGACCGAGGCGCGCTTGTGGTCCACGGCGTATCGCAGGGCGGCACGCACCAGTCGCTTCGACGCGGTCACCGAGATCGGCTTGACGCCCACGCCGCTGTCGGGGCGGATCGTCCAGCCCAGCTCGTCGTGGAGCCAGCCGATCAATCTCGCCGCCTCGGGGCTGCCCTCCTCGACCTCCAGACCAGCGTAGATGTCCTCGGTGTTCTCCCGGAAGATGACGACGTCGACCAGGTCAGGGCGTTTGACCGGCGACGGTACCCCCTCGAACCAGCGCACCGGACGCAGGCACACGTACAGGTCCAGGATCTGGCGCAATGCCACGTTCAAAGACCGAAACCCACCCCCGACCGGCGTCGTCAGGGGCCCCTTTATGCCTATCAGATGATCCCTGAAGGCACCCACCGTCTCTTGGGGCAGCCATTGACCGGTGTTGTCGAAGGCCTTCTGGCCGGCCAGCACCTCCTTCCAGGCGATCTGGCGCCCGTGCCTGGCGACGGCGGCGTCGAGCACCGAACGGGCCGCCGGCCAGATGTCCACGCCGATGCCGTCCCCCTCGATGAAGGGGATGACGGGCTGGTCCGGGACTTCGAGGATCCCGCCGGGACCCACGATGATCCGCCCGGTGGGCTGGTCTGCCATCCCGGGATCGTAGCTGGATCAGCCGGCCGGCACCGGAGCCAGGTCGAGGTTCTGGTAAATCTGCCTGGTGGCCTGGGACCGGTTGAGCGTGTAGAAATGCAGGCCCGGGGCGCCGGCACCGAGCAGGTCGGCGCACATCTGGGTGGCCATGTCGATGCCCGCGGCGACGACCGAGCCGGCGTCGCTGGCGGCCGCCAACCGCTCGGCCATGGCCACCGGCACGGCGGCGCCCATCTCGGCCATCCGCGGGATCATGGCCAGCGAGGTCACCGGCATGATGCCAGGAATCACCGGCTGGGTGACTCCCCGGGCGGCCAGGTCCTCGACCAACCCCAGGTATTCTTCGGCGGCGAAGAAGAACTGGGTCACGGCGAAGTCGGCCCGGGCCAGCTTGGCCGCCAGGTGGTCCCGGTCGGCGGCCAGGTCAGGCGACCTGGGGTGCCCGGCGGGATGGGCCGCCACTCCGATGGAGAAGCCACCGATGGCCCGGGCCAGCTCCACCAGCTCGCCGGCGTGCATCAGCTCGGAGACCGGCCCGGCCGAGCCCTCAGAGAGGGGGGGGCTGGGGGCGGGGTCGCCGCCGAGGGCCATCAGGTTGTCGACGCCTCCCTTGCGCAGCTCGACGAGGATCTCGGCCAGCTCCAGCCGGGTGTGGGCGGCGCAGACCAGGTGGGCCATCGGCGTCAGGGCGGTGGTGCGCAGCATCCCGACCACCAGGTCGTGGGTCCGGCGGCGGGACTCAGGCCCACCCCGGTAGGTGACCGAGACAAAGGACGGGTCCAGGGGCTGCAGGTCCAGCAGGGCGCGCACCAGGCGGGCGTGCTCCGCCTCGTCCTTCGGCGGGAAGAACTCGAAGGAGAAAGTGAGCCCGGCGGACAGCAGGTCGCTGACCCTGGTCATCCCCTCAGCGTAGCGGGAGGGGGCTGCCCAGCCCGTGCCCCTTCATCCAGTGCTCGGCCGGCGGCGCCACTCGACGGACGAGCGGTCAGAGCCCGGCCTGGCGCTCGGCGGCGTCGACGGTGTTGCGCAGCAGCATGGCCACGGTGGTCACCCCCACACCGCCCAGGCGGGGCGTGATCCAGCCCGCCACCTGGGCGCACTCCTCGGCCACGTCGGAGAGCAGCCTGCGGCCCTGCCAGGTGAGGCCGCCGCCCACCGCGCAGGCGCCGGGCCGCAGGGCGTCGGGGGTGATCATGCCGGCCACGCCGGCGGCGCCGACCACGATGTCGGCCTGCGTGGTCAGCGACTTCCAGTCGGCCACGCCGGTGTGCACCACGGTCACGGCGGCGTTGGCCCCGGGCTCCTTCAGAGCCAGGAGCATCGACAGCGGGCGTCCGAGCGTCGGGCCCCGGCCGACGACCACCACCCGCCGGCCGGCCACCGGCACCTGGTAGTGGGCGAGCATGGCCTGGATGCCGAGCGGGGTGCAGGGTCGGGGCCGGCCCCGCTCGCCCAGGGCCAGGAAGCCGAGATTGGTCGGGTGCAGCCCGTCGGCGTCCTTGCCGGGGTCCACCGCAGCCATGGCCCTGTTGAAGTCGAGGCCGGCGGGCAGGGGGTTTTGCACGATGAAGGCGGCCACCGCCGGGTCGGCGTTGAAGCGATCGATGGCCGCCACCAGGTCGGCCTGGGTGGCGCCGGGGGGGAGGCGCTCGTCGAAGCTGGCCAGGCCGCAGCGCTCGCACATCTCGTGCTTGCGGGCCACGTATGCGGCGCTGGCCGGGTCGTCTCCCGCCAGGATGGTGCCGAGCCCGGGACGCCGGCCCCGGCGGGCCAGCTCTGCCGCCCGCCGGGTCACGTCCTCCAGCACGGCCTCGGCCACCGGGGCTCCCGGCATCACGACGGCGGTCACCCGGTCACCCGACCCTGCGACACCCGACCCTGCGACCATCCGACCCTGCGACACCCGACCATCCGACCATCCGACCCTGCGACCCTGCCACATCAGTGCTGGAACTGGCGCTCGCCGGTAAAGACCATGACCAGGCCGTGCTCGTCGGCGGCGGCCACCACCTCGTCGTCGCGCACCGAGCCACCGGGCTGGACGACGGCCGCCACGCCGGCGGAGGCCACCATGTCGAGCCCGTCCCTGAACGGGAAGAAGGCGTCACTGGCGGCCGCGCCCCCCTTGGCCCGCCCCGCCGCCCGGGACAGGGCGAGCTGGCCGGGCGCGACACGGTTCGGCTGGCCGCCGCCGATGCCGAAGGCCGTCCCCTCGCCAGCCAGCACGATGGCGTTGGACTTCACCGCCGCGCACACCCGCCAGGCCAGCTCCATGTCACGCCAGTTGGCCTCGCTGGGCTGGGCCCTGGTCACCACCCGCCACTGGTCGCGGCCGGCGACGATGGCGTAGGGCTGCTGGACCAACCACCCCCCGCTGACCTGGCGCAGGTGCCACCGGTCCTGCGTGGGCGGGGGGGCGGCCAGGACCCGCATGCTCTTGCGCCGGGCGGCGAAGACGGCCAGGGCCCCGGGGTCGTAGCCGGGGGCGACGAGCACGTCGGCGCGGGCGTTGGCAGCGATGTCGAGGGACAGCGCCTCGTCCACGGTCGCGGAGAGGGCGACGATGCCCCCGAAGGCCGACATGGGATCGCACTCGAACGCCCGCTCGTAGGCGGACGCCAGGTCGGCCGCCACCGCCGCCCCGCAGGGGTTGGCGTGCTTGACGACCACGGCCGCGGCCGTCCCCAGGCCGGCCAGCTGGTGGACCAGGCGCCAGGCGGAGTCGGCGTCGTAGATGTTGAGGTAGGACAGGGCGACCTGGCCGCCGGTGACCACGTCGTCCCACCAGCTGGGTTGGCCGGCCTGGCGGTACAGGGCGCCGGCCTGGTGCGGGTTCTCCCCGTAGCGCAGGATCCGCACCCGTTCCAGCGACAGATGGAGGGTCGCCGGCAGTGCGCCGGCGCCGGGGGCGGCGAGGCGGTCGGGGGCGGCGAGGCGGTCGGGGTCGGCGAGGCGGTCGGGGTCGGCGAGGCGGTCGGGGGCGGCGAGGCGGTCGGGGTCGGCGAACCAGTTGGCGATGGCGCCGTCGTAGGCGGCGGTGTGGGCGAAGGCCTTGGCCGCCAGCGCCCGGCGGCGGTCGGGTCCGAGAGCGCCCGACGCCGCCAGCTCGGCCAGCACCTCGGGATAGTCGGCCGGGTCGACCACCGAGCCCACGCGGGCCCAGTTTTTGGCGGCGGCGCGAACCATGGTGGGGCCGCCGATGTCGATGAGCTCGACCGACGGGTCGGATCCGAAGGGATAGAGGTTGCATACCACCAGGCCGATCGGCTCGATTCCCTGGGCGGCCAGGTCCGCCACGTGGGCGGGCTGGGCCAGGTCGGCCAGGATGCCGGCGTGGAGGCGGGGATGCAGGGTCTTGACCCGTCCCGAGAGCATCTCGGGGGCGGAGGTGATCTCCTCGACCGACCGGTGGGGTATCCCGCCGGCCGACAGGGCGGCCGCCGTGCCACCGCTGGCCACCAGCTCGTGACCGAGGGCGGCCAGGCCGGCGGCCAGCTCGGCCAGGCCAGTCTTGTCGTAGACGGACAGCAGGACCCTCATGGGGCGGCTCCTTGCAGGAACGGGCGGGGCCGGTGGGGCCCGTGGGTCCGGTCGGGCAGGTCGGTCGGGGTGGGCAGGCCGGGCAGGGCGGCGAGGAAGGCGGCGATGGCCCGCGGGTAGAGCCGGCGCTCCACCTCCTTGATGCGGGCGTGGAGGCTGTCCTCGGTGTCGCCGGCCTCCACCGTGACTGACTCCTGGGCCAGGATGGGGCCGTCGTCGACCGACTCGGTGGCCACGTGGACGGTGCAGCCGGTCACCCTGGCCCCGGCGGCGAGGGCGTCCCTCACGGCGTGCCAGCCCCTGAAAGCAGGGAGCAGGGCGGGATGGGTGTTGAGCACCCGGCCCCCGAACACCTCGAACAGCGGCGCGGCCAGGATGGTGCCGAAGCCGGCCATGGCCACCACGTCGACCTGGTGGCGGACCAGAGCCCCGACCACCCTGGTGGTGTAGGCCGGCCGGTCGAAGCCGGCCCCGAAGCTGTCCCTGACCACCACCTCGACGGCCACGCCGGCGGCGCCGGCCACCTCGGCGGCGGGGCACGGCCGGTCGAGCACCACCACGGCCACGGGCAGGCCGGCGCCGAGGATGGCCCCGAGGATCGTCCCGGCACCAGACGCCAGCACCCCGACGGTCGGTCGCCCTGGCTCGCTCACCGGAAAACGGTACCGCCTGGGCCGGACGGGGTCGTGGACCTGCCAGGTGCGGGGGCGGCACCGGCCGGGTAGGGCGCCACGGGCGCGTCGGCCGGGTAGGGCGCCACGGGCGCGTCGGCCGGGTAGGGCGCCACGGCCACGGCGGTACGCTGCTGCCCTCCGACCGGCACGGGCCCCGGCCACCCGACCCATCCGGCTGATCCACCCGGGGACCGAAAGGGCCCGGTCGGCTGTCAACCCAGGGCGGACACCACCCTGGCCATGGCCTGGCCGGCCTCGGTGGGGTTGGCCGCCACGGTGACCCCGGCGCCGGCCAGGGCGGCGATCTTGGCCTGGGCCGTGCCCTGCGAGCCCGAGACGATGGCCCCGGCGTGACCCATCCGCCGGCCCGGCGGGGCGGTCAGGCCGGCGACGTAGGCGACCACCGGCTTGGTGGAGTGCTCGGCGATCCACGCCGCCGCCCTCTCCTCCCCGGTGCCGCCGATCTCGCCGATCATCATCACCGCCCGGGTCTCGGGGTCGGCCTCGAACGCCGCCAGGCAGTCTATAAACGTGGTCCCCGGCACCGGGTCACCGCCGATGCCCACGCAGGTGGTGACCCCCACCCCCATCTCCTTCAGCTCGTAGAGCGCCTGGTAGGTGAGCGTCCCCGAGCGAGAGACGATGCCCACCGGGCCGCCGGCCAGGGCCACCTCGCCGGCGGTGATGCCGATGTTGCACCGGCCCGGGCTGATGATGCCCGGGCAGTTGGGGCCGAGCAGGCGGGTGCCGGGGTGGTGGCGGGCGAGGGTGCACGAGACCCTCACCTCGTCGTGGACCGGCATCCCCTCGGTGATGCAGACCACCAGGCCCACCCCCGCCGCCCCGGCCTCGAGGATGGCCCCGGCGGCCGCCCGGGGCGGCACCGAGACGAAGGTGGCGGCGGTCGCCGGCGCCACGCCGAGGACGGAGAGGGCCCTGGCCACGGTGTCGAAGACGGGGATGCCGTCGACGTCCTGGCCTCCCTTGCCCGGCGTGACCCCGGCGACGACGTCGGTGCCGTAGGCCCTGTTGCGCAGGCCGTGGAAGCGGCCCTGGGCCCCCGTCAGACCCTGGACAACCACCTTGGTCCCCTCGTCGGCGAAGATGCTCACCGCGCTCCCGCCGGGGGGCCGGCCAGCTCCACGGCCCGCCGGGCGGCGCCGAGCATGGTGGGCGACGAGACCACCCGGGCGCTCTCCACCGACGCCAGGATGGCCCGGCCCTCGGCGGCGTTGGTCCCGTCCAGGCGCACCACCAGGGGCGTGGTGATGGCGGTGCGAGCCAGGGCGGCGACGATCCCGTTGGCCACGTCCTCGCCCCGGGTGATGCCGCCGAAGATGTTGACCAGGATGGCCCGGACCCGAGGGTCGGAGTTGACGACCCTCAGGGCGTTGGCCATCACCTCGGCGCTCGCCCCCCCGCCGATGTCCAGGAAGTTGGCCGGGGCACCTCCCACCTGGTTGACCACGTCACAGGTCGCCATGGCCAGGCCGGCGCCGTTGGCGACGACCCCGACGTAGCCGTCCAGGCCCACGTACTGGAGGCCGAGCGAATGGGCGACGTGCTCCCTCTCGTCGGCCGGTCCCTCCCCGGCCCACCCGGACCACTCGGGATGGCGGTAGGCGGCGTTGTCGTCCAGGGTCACCTTGGCGTCGAGAGCCACCAGGTCGCCGGCGGCGGTCAGCGCCAGCGGGTTGACCTCGACCAGGTCGGCGTCGCCCTCGACATAGGCCCGGTACAGGGCGGCGAGGAGGGCGGCGGCGGCGGGGCGGGCAGCGGGGTCGAGCCCGGCTCGCTCGGCCAGCTCCGCGCCCTGGTCCTCGCCGAAACCGGCGGTCGGGTCGATCGACACCCGGGCCACGGCGGCGGGCTCGGCCGCCGCCACCGTCTCGATCTCGACCCCCCCGCGGGCCGAGACCATCCCCAGGTGAGCTCCGGCCCCCCGGTCGATCGTAAAGCTGGCGTAGTACTCGGCGACCACCCGGGAGGCGTGCTCGACCCAGACCTGGCGGACCAGATGACCCTTGATCTCCATCCCCAGGATGCCGCCGGCGTGGGCCCGGACCTCGTCGGCGCCAGCCGCCAGCCTCACTCCCCCGGCCTTGCCCCGGCCGCCGACCTGGACCTGGGCCTTGACCACCACGGGGTAGCCGGCCCGGTCGGCCTCGGCCAGAGCCTCGGCCACTGTGCCCGCCGGGCCACCGGCCGGGACGGGAATGCCGAACCGGGCCAGGAATGCCTTGCCCTGGTACTCGAGAAGGTCCACGTGTCTCCTGGTGCAGATGTCGGGGAAAGGAAACCTAACCGTGCCCTCAGCGCGCCGCCCGCTCCCGCCGGTCCAGCGTCTCCTCGAGCCAGTCGGTGATGGCTGCCAGCGGGGCACCGGGGGTGAAGATCCGGGCCACGCCGGCGTCCTGGAGCGAGGCGATGTCGGCGGCGGGGACGATGCCGCCACCGAAGACGACCACGTCGGCGGCGCCCAGGTCGGCCAGCCTGGCCACGACCCTCGGGAACAGGGCCATGTGCGCCCCGGACAGGACTGACAGCCCGACGGCGTCGGCGTCCTCCTGGACGACGGTGGAGGCGATCTGGCCGGGGGTCTGGTGGAGCCCGGTGTATATCACCTCGAACCCGGCGTCGCGCAGGGCCCGGGCGATGACCTTGGCCCCCCGGTCGTGGCCGTCGAGGCCGGGCTTGCCCACCACCACTCGGTACCGGCGCACCATCGGCCCAGATGCTAGGACAACGACGCGGGGCGCGAGCCTTGGGCAGGGCCCTACCTGGGCGACTGCAATGATGCCCTCATTCACCGGTAACATCGGGGCCACGCTGGCGCCGGCCGGCCCACCATGAACCAGCCTCCCCGAACCCCCGACGAAGCCAGCCCCGACGACGGCCTGGAGGAGCTGCGGCGCCTCCGGGCC
>JBOGGP010000068.1:0-10996 GCA_050744105.1 Acidimicrobiales bacterium | reverse complement strand
GCGCCGGCAAGGACCATGGCACCCAGCAGGCTCAACGACCCGACGACCGTGTCGCCTCCCCATTTCCCAGACCGAGGGAGGGGATCGTAGTCTGGGGTCATGGGTCGCCAGCCAATCCCGAGGACGGTGCGCTGATCTGCAGGCTGCTGGCGTGGCTCAGCCGGGTTCCGGCACCGGCTGACCAGGTGGTCGGGCAGGCCACCATGGGTCAATTCACCGACCTGGCCCGGCTCCATCCCGACGGTTGGGGGGCCGCCTGGTGGAACGGGGGGCCGGCGCCCTCGACCACCCGATCCACCCGGTGTGCGGCCGACGATCCGGGCTTTGCCCGGCTGCGGTCGATTGAAGCCACCAACGCCGCCCTCCTGCACCTGAGATGGGCGACCCCGGGCCTGGCCGTGTCGGAGGTCAACTGCCATCCGTTCTGGTACCACGATCTGGCCATGGCCCACGTCGGCACCATCTACCCCCTGGACGACCTGGACGGCATCGTCCCTCCGGGGTGGGACACCTTGAGGCGCGGCACCACCGACAGCGAGCGCTACGCCCTGGCCGTGGCGGCCAGCCGGGCCGGCTCGATCGCTGGCGTGGCCGGCGGGGTGGCCGGCGGGGCGGCGGGCTGCGGGGCGGCGGGCTGCGGGGCGGCCGGAGCAGTGGCGGACGTGGTCGGGCGGCTGTTCGCCGGTTGGATGCCGACCAGCCTGGACGCCCTGTGCCTGACCGCCGAGTCGCTGGTGGCGGTGTGCGCCTACGACCCCGAGACGCCGGCGCCCGTGGAACTGGGCGCCCCCGTTGAGGAGTACTACGCCATCAGCTACCGGGCCACCGAGGATGTGGTGGTGGCGGCGTCCTCGGGCGTCGACCAACTGCCCGACGACGGATGGCAGCCCCTGGCCAACATGACCCTGCTCGAGGTGGACCGGGCGACGTTGGCGGTATCCGAGCGCTCCCTGGGCCCCGGGTGAGGGCACCGCCGGGCGACCTGTCGACGGACACGGGAGGGTCGGAGAGGCGGGCCATGACCGACGCCCACAAGGCGGCAATGGCCCGCGGCCGGGGCGAAGGCAGGGCTGTCCGCCTCTACCTGGAGACCCTCGAGCGCCAGCGTGCCAATCCGAGGCGAAGGCGCAGCCCGGCCCACCTGGCTCGCCAGCTCGACCAGACGGGTACCGCCCTGGAGACTGCGGCGCCTCTCGAGCGCCTCCACCTCACGCAGCGTCGCATCGACCTGGAAAAGGAGCTCGCCGAGGCGCTGGCCATGCTCGCCGGCGACCCCCGGTCGCGCGAATCGGAGTTCGTCATTGCCGCCCCCGGCTACAGCAAGCGCAAGCGCATCTCCTACCAGGCGTGGCGCCAGATGGGGGTGCCGGCCCGAGTCCTGCGGGCCGCCGGCATCAAGCGCACGTCGCCCTGACCGGCACTCCGGTGGCGTCCAGGCAACGGACCAGGCGGTCACCGACGGCCGGCGCCAGTCCACGCCGGGCCACCGCCAGGATCTTGTCGATCGGCACGCTTCCATCGAGCACGCAGCGGGAGAACATCCCCTCGTCCATCCACGCAGCCAGGTCGGACGTCATCAGCGACCTCACCAGGTCGTCGCCGTGCTCCTCGCCCGGGCCGCTCGGGCCCTGGCCGCCTGACGCAGCCAGCTGGCGAAGCCGCTCCCACGACCAGGCGTGGCTGGCACCGAGCAACACCGAGTCGAGGTGGTCGACAGCCAGCTCCCCACCGTCGCCGACCAGAGCTCGCACGGCGGGATGAAGGCGGGCCACCGCCTCCCAGTCCAGGGCGGCCCCCGGCCGTGGCGACCGTCGGGCCCGGCAGGCCCGGCCGGCACGGTCGTACAGGGATGGCTCCGGCTGGCAGGCGACCAGGACCTCCGACAGCCACATCAGGCTCAACAGCTCCGCCGACGATCGCTCCGGCGGCGCGGTGGAGAGACCGAAGCAGCGTTGCAGGGCGTCGAGCAACCGACCGCTGGCCGGGGGCTCCTCACTCCGCTGGCCGGCGCCGTGACAGAGGCGGCCCACCGTTTGCCCGTCCCGGCCCACCACACAAGCCACGCTCACCCGGCGGCTGCCGGGCTCGGTCTCAGGCGGGTCTGGTGGCAGGGGATGGGCGGTGCCGCCGGCGACGACGCCGACGGCCCAGCAGTCGGCCGGGGCGGTCCACCCGAACAGGCGGTCGAGGTCTTCGTCCACCACCACCAGTGTCTGGGGCAACTCTCCGCGGGCGTGAGCCCACACCGGCGGATCGTCGGGGCGGGCATTTCCGTCGAGCAGGTCCAGCAGGTGTTGCAGGTGTTGCGGGTCCGTCATGGCGCGCCTCCGTGGGTGGGCAAGTTGGCTCGGAGGCAGCCACCTGCCTCGATCAACCCGGGGCGCCCCGTCCGGCTGGCCAAGGCCGGGACTGACACGCACTGAGCTAGGATGAAACTATATCAAATACTGTCTGGCAGCGTCAAGCGGGCCCGCCAGCATCCGGCGTCGAGCGGAGCGAGCTCCAGTCCGGCCCGGCACGGCTCCAGGGCGGAGACGAGGCCGGCGACGTCGTCGGACAGCGCTGTCGACCCGTCGAAGCCCTCGCAGGAAATGCCGATCACCATCCCCGCCGGCTCCTTGGGTCCAGGCCCGTCGCCGGACGCCTCCCCGGCTGCGTCTGTTTCGCCGGCCGCCCCGCCGGCGTCGAGCACCTCGAGGTCGAAAGCCCCGCAATGGCGGGCGACTGCGGCCAGGAGCCCCTTGACCACCGCCAGCACGACCACCGACTGCTCCGGGCTGTCGGAGACGGCGCTGCCCACGAGCAGCGAGCCGGGGGTTCCGGTCTCCTCGCGGGTGCGCTCCACTTCAGCGGCCAGGGCTTCGCCCAGGGTCTGTGGAGGCTGGTCGTCCCGGGCTCGGGGCATGGCCATGGTCAGGCGCCAGGACCGGTCGGCCTCGAGCAGGGCCAGCGACCACAACGAGGCCAGCCGGGCCGCCTGGCCATCACCGCCGGCCGCCTGGCCATCACCGCCGGCCGCCTGGCCATCACCGCCGGCCGCCTGGCCATCACCGCCGGCCGCCTGGCCATCACCGCCGGCCGCCTGGCCATCACCGCCGGCCGAGCGGCCATCACCGCCGCCGTCGCCCGCCGCGCCGGCTGCGTCGTGCCCGGCGGCGCGGGCGGCCTCCTCCGCCTCCCGCAGGCGGGTCAGGGCGGACTGGCCGGCGCCTCGCAGGGCGGCCGACGTCCGCACCAGGTGGCTCCCGAGCGCCCCCAGGAGGGCCAGGGCAGCCACCAGGGTCACGACGAGGACCCAGGTCACGGCGCCGGCGGGACCACCCGGAGGTGCAGCTCGGCCAGCTGCTGGGGGCTCGGGCGGCTCGGCGCCCCCATGAGCAGGTCCCGCCCGCCCTGGTTGAGGGGAAAGGCGATCACCTCACGCAGGTTGGGCTGGTCCTCCAGGATCATGAGCATCCGATCGAGACCGGGGGCGATGCCGGCGTGGGGCGGGGGTCCGAAGCGGAAGGCGTTGTGGAGGGCGGGAAAGCTGTCCCGGACCCGGTCGGGCCCGTAGCCGGCGATGGCGAAGGCCTTGTCCATGACCTCGGGCAGGTGGTTGCGCACCGCGCCCGACGACAGCTCGACGCCGTTGCACACGACGTCGTACTGGTAGGCCAGTATCTCGCCCGGATCCTTCGACTCCAGGGCCTCGAGGCCACCCTGGGGCATCGAGAACGGGTTGTGGGAAAACTGCCACTCCCCTCGGGCGGCGGGGTCGGTGCTCCGCTCGTACATGGGGAAGTCGACTATCCAGCAGAAGCCCAGATGGTCGGGATCGACCATGCCCAGCTGGTGGCCGAGGGCTACCCTCACCTCGCCGAGGACGGCCCCGGCCGCCGCCGGCGGTCCGACGACGGCCAGGACGGCGTCGCCGGGCCCGGCGGCCACCGCGGCCACCAGGGCACCGGACTCCTCGGTCGACAGCTTGGGGGCCAGGGGGCCACGGGCTCCGCCCTGGTCGAGCTGGAGCCAGCTGCCGACGGCGCCCGCCTTGCGGGCCTCGGCCGCGAAGGTGTCAAACCACCTTCGGGGCCGGGCTGCACCCCCGGGGCAGCGCAGCGCCCGGATGGACTGGCCCCGCACCGCCGCCCCGGCAAACATGGGCAGCTGCGCGCTGGCACTCAGGGCGTCGGTGACGTCGGCCAGGTCCAGGGCAATGCGCAGGTCAGGCTTGTCGGTGCCGAAGCGGGCCACGGCCTCGGCGTGGGTAAAGCGGGGGAAGGGCAGTGCGGTCCGCTTGGCCGGGAACTCCCCCACCATGGCGGCCAGCAACGCCTCCACCTCGGCAAAGACGTCCTCCTGGGTGGCAAAGGCCATCTCGATGTCGATCTGGTAGAAATCCCCGGGAGCCCGGTCCGCCCGCGACGCCTCGTCGCGAAAGCAGGGGGCGATCTGGAAGTAGCGGTCCACGCCGCCGGCCATGAGGAGCTGCTTGAACTGCTGGGGGGCCTGGGGCAGGGCGTAGAACTCCCCCGGGTACAGGCGGGACGGCACCAGGTAGTCCCTGGCCCCCTCGGGTGACGAGGAGGTCAGTACCGGCGTCTGCACCTCCAGGAAGCCCCGGGCGGCCAGGTGGCCGCGCACCAGCTGGGCCATCCGGGCCCGCCGGGCCAGGCGCTCGACCAGGGGGCCCCGGCGCATGTCGAGGTAGCGGTGGCGGAGCCTGGCCTCCTCGCCCACCGCCGCCCCCGCCTCGATCGGGAAGGGCAGGACGTCGGCCCGCGACAGCACCTCGACCTCGGTCACGACCAGCTCCACCTCCCCGGTGGCCAGCTTGGGGTTGACGGTCCCGGGGGCCCGGGCCACCACCTCGCCGGCCACCGAGACGGCGCTCTCCAGCCGCAGCTCGCTGAGCACGGCGAAGCCGTCCTGGCCCGGATGGGACACCAGCTGGATGACGCCGGCGGGCCGCAGCCCGGCCGGGTCACGCAGGTCGGCGAAGAGCAGGCCGCCGTGGTCCCTCTTGGCCGCCAACCACCCAGCCAGCCGCACCACCCGGCCCACGTCGGCCGGGCCGAGCGAGCCGGCGTGGGTGTCGCGATAGCGGTTGGCGGCAAGCACGGTCATGGCCTGCCGAGGCTACCGGGGGCCGAGACGTCGGCCGGGGAGCGGAGGGCGGCTACCTCAGGAGCCGGCGCCGGCTGCGGCGCAGCAGTGCGAGGGAGCCCAGGCCGAGGCCCAGGGCGCCCGTGCCGGCCAGGGGCTGCCACAGCCCACCAGGGCCGCCGGTGAGGGGCAGGGTGGCCGACGGCCCGTTGGCGACCTGCCCGGAGCCCGGGTTGGATCCGCTCTTCTGCCCGGGCCCGAGGGTGGTGGGCACCTCGGTTGACGGCGGGCTGCCGGCGCCCACCGTGGGCTCCTGCAGGCTGAACGAGCCGTTGACTATGGCCCCGTTGCCCCCACCCAGGTTGGTGATCCCGCTGATGCCCCCGTTGCAGTTGCCGAGGTCGCCGCTGGCCACGACCAGGTCCTGGATGGTCCCGGCCGAGGTGTCGAGGGGCACCATCACGTTTATGTGCAGCTGCAGTGGTGGGTTGGGCGGGCTCCCCACCGGCGCCACCTTGTAGGTGAGGCCGGTGAAGGTCACCGTGGCCGAGGTGGGCGTCGACGCCGTCACCTTGCCACCGTTGTCGGCCGACAGGACGTTGAACGTCGGCGTCCCCTTGACGTCGGAGATGGTGTCGACGACGGTGATGTTGTCGAGGTCGCAAGACAGCAGCGCCAGCTTGGCCGGGTCGGGGACCTGGATGGTGTAGGTGAACTTGCCCCCGGCGGCCACGTTGTCCTGGCTGGCCGACTTGGTGATCGGGATGTTGCAGGTGATGGCCTGGGCGTCGACGGCGGCGGCCTCCATGTGGCCGGCCTCCAGGTTGACCGCTGGCAGGTTGAGGCCCAGAGCCGGGGCGTCGAGGCCCAGGTTGACCTTGAGCAGGTCGATGGCACCGGAGGCCGCGGTGCCGCCCACGACCGTCCCGCCCGAGGTGCCACTGCCACCGATGGCGTGGGGGACCGAGTCGATCTCGACCGATCCGAGGCCGATGTTGAGCAGGTTGAGCACGGGAGCGGGCAGGGCCCCCTCCACCTGGGTGACCACGCTGCCGACCGTCCCGGTCAGGCCGCCGAGGACGTTGCCGAGGACGCCGCCGAGTCCGGGCAGGACGCCGGTGAGCGTCCCGTTGACCACGGTGCCCAGGGAGGACACGAGGGAGCCCAGCTGGGCGAGGTTCAGCGGGATCACCAGGTTGCCGCCCTTGCCGGTCACGTCACTGA
The DNA here is from genome assembly GCA_050744105.1 of Acidimicrobiales bacterium. Classification (GTDB taxonomy): domain Bacteria; phylum Actinomycetota; class Acidimicrobiia; order Acidimicrobiales; family Palsa-688; genus JBOGGP01. The sequence goes on along the minus strand of JBOGGP010000068.1, from coordinate 4,684 downwards.
GGGGGATCTGCACCAGGGTGACAGGGGCGCCGCCGGCCACGGTAAGGGTCACGGTGGCCACGCCGCCGTTGAGCAGCTGGATCTTGGCCCCGCTCGGGCCACCGGTGGTGACCGCCTGGAGGATGATCGGGTCGTTGGGCGAGGCTCCCTGCACCGAGACGGTGAGGGTGGCCAGGGTCCCGATGTTGACGGTGATGGGGGCGACGGTCTCGCTGACCTGGGACGTCACCCCGAAGGTGCCGTTGCCGTTGGAGGAGATATAGGTCTGGGAGGTGGACTCGGCAGTCGCTGGGCTACCGCCGCTGCCGGCGGTGGTGACGAGGGGGACCGAGCCCAGGGTGAGCAGCTGCACGTTGGCCGCCTGGCCGTTGCCAAACGACAGGGGCTCGCCGAGCGGGCAGACCATCGGGTCGTAGAGGGCGTTGGCCGTTCCGGCGAGCAGGCCCACCGAGCCGAGGGCGCCGAGGTTGAGCGGTCCGTTGCCCGCCGTCAGCTCGTGTATGACGGTGGGCCCGTTGGGAGGAGCGGACTGCTCGGCCTTGCCCGCCAGCTTGATCTGGTTGGGGTCGGTGACGTTGGTGAAGGCAGGGGTGGCCAGGCCCACCTCCAGGCCGGTGCCGTTGGCGTAGGCGTGGGTGCCGGCGGCCAGGCCGGCGGGGGTCGTGACGGTGTGGACCTCGGGGTCACTCACCGGCGTGGTCAGGGGGGCAGAGCCGGCGGAGGCGCCGGACAGAGCCTGGTCGACGGCGGCCAGGCTGGTGTTGCCGAGGGTCAGGGCGTCGAGGTGGACCTCGTCGCCGTTGGCGTAGGCCCCGTAGACGGCCTGGCCGAAGGGCGTGCCCCCGCCGGCCGTCTGGGCCCGGAGCCCGTGGCCCGAAGCCCCCGCCGCTGTGGTGCCCACCGCCGTCACCGATCCGACAAGACCGGCGACACCAAACAGTGTCGCCCCCCAGCGCAGCCGACTTTTCATCGTGCCTCCAGCTCTTTCGCCCGAATGTGCGGTAGTACCATAGAGCATGTAGGTGCCACGCGGGGTGATTGCCGTCGCGCCGCTTCGGCTAACGGGCTCTTAGTCGCAATTCGTCGACCTCGGCCCGCAGCCCCTCGACCTCGGCCCGCAGGTCGGCCACCTCGCCGGCCAGGGCCGACAGCCGGTCCCCGGCGGACGGGCGGCGGCCCGCCGTGACCGGGCCCGGGCCCGGGTCGCAGGGCTCCCCGCCCATGAGCTGGGCCCAGCGCTCCTCGCGCTGCCCGGCGGTGCGGTCCAGCCGGCGCACGTAGGGCTCGGCGTAACGGGTGGCCAGCCGGTCGAGGACCCCGACGACCCCGCCTAGGTCGTCGAGGGGGTGGTAGCGCTCTGTCCGGGCCCGCAGCTCGCTCGCCGTCTGGGGCCCCCGCAGGAAGAGGACGGCGAGCACGGCGCACTCACCGGCGGTGAGGCCGAGGGCCTCGTCGAGGACGTGGCGGTACTTGGTCGCCCGGTTGCCCGAGGCCAGCACCTGGCGGGCCAGTCCCCGCTGGCGCAGCAGGGCGACGGCGGCTTCGACGGTGGAGGGCCCGTAGGCAACGACCGGCGCCCGGCTGGACGCCTGGTTGCACGCCGCCACCAGGGCGTTGAGGGTCAGTGGGTACTGCTCGGGACTGGTCTGACCCTTCTCGACCAGGGCACCCAGGACCCGCTGCTCCTCGGGGCTGAGCTCCTCCACGGCGGCCCAGCCTAACCAGGGAGGCCTTTCCCCGGATCACGAGCCACACTGGGGGGATGACGAGCGCGCCGGCGGGCAGCAGCGGGACCGGTGCCTCACTTCGCGTCGGGGATCGCTCCCTAGGCATCTGGCGGCTGGACGCCGTCGACGGCGACGTCGACTCCCTTCCGTTCTGCCTGAAGGTGCTGCTGGAAAACCTGCTGCGCCACGACAGCGCGGCGGGCGGCGCCGGCGTCGAGGCTGTGACCCGCTGGGACCCGGGCGCCACCCCCTCCGCCGAGATCGCCTTGTGCCCGGCCCGGATCCTCCTGCAGGACTTCACCGGCGTGCCCGCCGTTGCCGACCTGGCCGCCCTGCGCGACGCCCTGGCCGCCATGGGGGGCGACCCCTCGCTGGTCAACCCGTCGATCCCCGCCGAGCTGGTCATCGACCACTCGATCGTGGCCGACCACTGGGGGGTGCCCGACGCCTTCGGGCGCAACGCGGCCGCCGAGTACTCCCGCAACGAGGAGCGCTACCGCTTCCTGCGGTGGGGCCAGGCGGCGTTCGGGACCCTGCGGGTGGTGCCCCCCAACACCGGCATCTGCCACCAGGTCAACCTGGAGTACCTGGCCCGGGTGGTCGTCGACGGCGGCGGGTCGGCCTACCCCGACACCGTCCTCGGCACCGACTCGCACACCACCATGGTCAACGGTCTCGGGGTGCTCGGCTGGGGCGTCGGCGGCATCGAGGCGGAGGCGGCCATGCTCGGCCAGCCCGTCTCGATGCTCGTCCCCCGGGTCGTCGGCTTCAAGCTCACCGGCTCCCTCCCCGAGGGGGCCACGGCCACCGACCTGGTCCTGACCGTCACCGAGGTGCTGCGCCGGCGGGGGGTGGTCGGCCAGTTCGTCGAGTTCTACGGCGACGGGGTGGGATCGGTCCCGGTGGCCAACCGGGCGACCATCGCCAACATGTCGCCCGAGTACGGCTCCACCTGCGCCGTCTTTCCGATCGACTCCGAGACCCTGGCCTACCTGCGCGTCACCGGACGCCCGGAGGGGCACGTCGCCCTGGTCGAGGCCTATGCCAAGGAGCAGGGCCTGTGGCACGAGCCCGACCGCCAGCTGCGATTCTCCGAGACGGTGGAGCTCGACCTCGCCACCGTGGTCCCCTGCCTGGCCGGCCCGGCCCGGCCCCAGGACCGGGTGCGCCTCGACGAGGCCAGGCGAGCATTCCGCTCCGTGCTGCCGGCGATGCTGCCGGGGGGGGCCCGGTCCGGGGGGGGCGGCCGGCGCCGGGTCCCCGTCGAGCTGGCCGATGGCACCAGCTTCGACCTGGGCGACGGGGACGTCGTCATCGCCGCCATCACCTCCTGCACCAACACGTCCAACCCCTGGGTGATGATCGGCGCCGGCCTCCTGGCCCGCAACGCCGTGCACGCCGGCCTGAGCGTGCCCCCCTGGGTGAAGACCACGCTCGCCCCCGGGTCCCAGGTCGTCACCGGGTACTACGACCGCTCGGGGCTCACCCCCTACCTCGACAAGCTCGGCTTCGCCCTCGTGGGCTACGGCTGCACCACCTGTATCGGCAACAGCGGCCCGCTGCGGCCCGAGGTCTCCGAGGCGGTCGGCGCCGGCGGGCTGGCCGTGGTCTCGGTGCTGTCGGGCAACCGCAACTTCGAGGGCCGCATCAACCCCGAGGTGCGGATGAACTACCTGGCGTCGCCCCCGCTGGTGGTGGCCTACGCCCTGGCCGGCACCATGGACGTCGACCTGACGACCGAGCCGCTGGGCTCGGATCCCGCCGGGCGGCCGGTGTACCTGCGCGACATCTGGCCGACCAACGCCGAGGTCGACGGTGTGGTCCAGCAGGCCATCCAGTCGGACATGTTCCGGGCCTCGTACGCATCGGTGTTCACCGGCGACGAGCGATGGCGGGCCCTGGGCGTGCCGGCGTCACCCTTCTATCCATGGGACGGGCGGTCGAGCTACGTGCGCCGGCCGCCGTTCCTGGACGGGCTGGCACCCGAGCCGGCGCCGCTGACCGACGTGTCCGGCGCCCGCGTCCTGGTCAAGCTGGGTGACAGCATCACCACCGACCACATATCGCCGGCCGGCTCGGTGCCCGCCGGCAGCCCGGCCGGCCGCTGGCTGGTCGACGGGGGCGCCGATCCCGGCGACCTCAGCTCCTACGGGTCCCGGCGCGGCAACCACGAGGTGATGGTCCGGGGGACCTTCGCCAGCGGGCGGCTGCGCAACCAGCTGGCCGGGGGCGCCGAGGGGGGCATCACCGTCCACTGGCCCGACGGGGAGACGATGCCGATCTTCGACGCCGCCATGGCCTACCGGGCCGAGGGCGTGGCCCTGGTGGTGCTGGCCGGAAGGGAGTACGGGTCAGGCTCGTCACGGGACTGGGCGGCCAAGGGCACCGCCCTGCTCGGGGTCCGCGCCGTGCTGGCCGAGAGCTTCGAGCGCATCCACCGGTCCAACCTGGTGGGCATGGGCGTGCTGCCGCTCGAGTACCCGGCCGGGACCACGGCGGCCACCCTCGGCCTCAGCGGCGAGGAGTCCTTCGACATCGCCGGCCTGGAGGGCCACGGCGCCGGCGCCGCCCTGCCCGAGTGGCTGGAGGTGACCGCCTCGGGAGGCCCCGCCGGCACCGTGCGCCTCGGGGCCAGGCTGCGCATCGACACCCCCATGGAGGCCGAGTACTTCCGCCACGGGGGGATACTGCCCTACGTGGCGCGCACACTCCTCGCCCGGTCGGCGCCGGCCGGCGGGCCTGGGCGGCATGGCCCGCCGCCCCCCCGGGGCCCGGGGCCCTAGTACCGTCGGGTGGTGGGCCCCGAGGATGCGGCCGGCGCCAGCAGGGAGGCACGATGAGCGACAGCGACGGAGGGCAACGAGGCAACCAGCCGGCCGGGCAGCCGGGCCCCGGGGCGGCGCCCATCCCCCCGCCGCCACAGGCATGGGGGGCCCCGCCGGCGCCTGCTCCCCCGC
>JBOGGP010000067.1:0-11024 GCA_050744105.1 Acidimicrobiales bacterium | reverse complement strand
GGCTCCGGCCGGCCCGGTCACGGGCTGGCCCAGCAGGCACGACTCGAGGGCGTCGGCCGTCACCGGGGTCAGCAGGACCCCGTTTCGGTGGTGGCCGGTGGCCAGCAGCAGGCCGGCCACCGTGGTCGGGCCGAGGATCGGGCCGTTGTCGGGGGTTCCCGGGCGGAGGCGGGCGATTGCCTCGACCAGCTCCAGCTCGCCCACCGCCGGCACCATGGTGACGGCGGCGCGCAGGAGCTCGAAGACCGCGCCCGCCCGGACCCCGATGTCGAAGCCGGCCTCCTCCATCGACGCTCCGACCACAAGCTCCCCGCTCCGGCGGGGCACCAGGTAGACGGGCCAGCGGTGGACCCGGGCCCGGACGGTGCCCGTCACCACGGGCGCGCCGGGGTGGCCGCGCAGGCGGAGGATCTCGCCCTTGACGGGCCGCACCGGCGGCAGCGCGTCGGGCGGCAGGCCGTCGAGGCGCCCTGACCAGGGGCCGGCGGCCACCACCACCTGCCCGGCGGCCAGCCGGCGACCGTCGGCCAGCTCCACGCCGGTGGCCGTCCCCGACTGGACCACCACCCGCGGCACCTGCTGGTGCTCCCAGCCCACGCCCCGGCGGGAAGCGGCCTCCGAGAGGGCGCCCACCAGGCACCGGGTGTCCACCGAGTGGTCGCCTCTGGCCAGGACCCCGCCGCACACCTGTGGGGTGAGGAGGGGCTCGCGCTGCCGGCACTCGCGGCGGCTCAGCCAGTCGCTGTCCAGCCCGAGGCTGCGGTGGAGCCTGACCAGCTCGCCGAGGGCCCGGCGGTCGTCGTCGTCGAAGGCGACGGCCAGCGTGCCCTCGGTGCGCAGGCCTATGTCGACGACGCTGTCCTCGGCCAGCTCGGCGGCGAAGCTGGCCCAGCGCCGCAGCGACGCCAGGCCCAGGGCGGTCAGGGCCTCCTCGCCAGGTGCGCACTCGGTGACCGGGGCGAGCATCCCCGCCGCCGCCCACGAGGCGGCCCTGCCCGGCTCGGGGTCGCACACCGTGACCAGCATCCCCCGCCGGGCGGCGCGCCAGGCCACGGCCAGGCCCACCAACCCCCCGCCGACCACGACCACGTCGGTGGTCCGACAACGGGTCACCAGATGTAGCAGCCCTGCACTCGGTCTCCCTTCGCCGGCATTACCCGGATCAGGTTCGACGGTCGGAGGCCGTGGCAGCCTCCCTCTCAGCCCGGTGTCGCCGGACTCCCGTGGCCCAATCGCTCTGTCCGCCCCGAGGCTATCATCGATCCTGCGCGTGCCGCGCCGGCAACCCCCGGCTCTCGGCCTCCCCGGCTCTCGGCCTGTCAGCGCTGCGGGGTGCTGGGGACGGAGGTGGGCGGCGCCGCTGCGGTGGTGGGCGGCAGGGTGGTAGGACTGGTGGCGGGCGGAGGGGGCTGCGGTGCCGGCGGCACCGTGGTCCCAGTTGGCGGGGCGACGACGGTGGTGCCCGGACGGGCTCCGGGCACCGTCGACGACGTGGTGGACGACCCTGTCGGGCTCGAGGTGGATGTGGTGGCCGGCGCCACGGCGGTGGTCGTCGTGCCCAGGCCCTGGGGGAAGGCCACGCCGGGCTCCGACGCCGGCGTTATGTCCAGGTAACGACCCCCGAGACTGCCCGGCGAGGGGAACGGCGCTCCGCCGAGCGACGGCTCCGACGCCAACGCCGAAGCCAGGTAGGCGCTGAACAGCTCGGTGGGGATGGTCCCTCCCTGCACGGAGGAGTAACCCCTGAAGTTGGTCAGGGGCTTGCTGCCCGAGGGGTAGCCCATCCACACCGCGGTGGTGAGCGCCGGCGTGTAGCCGATAAACCAGGCGTCGGTCGAGTTGTCGGTGGTGCCGGTCTTGCCGGCCAGCGGCACACCCACCGAGCTGGCGGCCTGGCCGGTGCCGGAGAGGACCACCTGTTGGAGGGTGTAGTCGACCACGGCGTCGGTGTGGGCGTCGACGACGGTGGTGGGCGCCGGGTGGGGCCAGGCCAGGGGCTGGCCGCCGGCGGTGGTCACCTTGGTGATCAGCGTCGGGGCGTGGTGCACCCCGCCGGCGGCGAAGGTGGAGTAGGCGCCCGCCATCTCGAGGGGGGAGACGGCGGCGGCACCGAGGACCAGGGCCGGGTAGCTGCCGACCTCGGCGGGGTCTATGCCCAGCTGCACCGCCATCTGTTCCAGGGCGGCCGGGCCGATCCTTTCCACCAGCTGGGCGAAGACGGTGTTGACCGACGCCGCGGTGGCGTCGACTATCGACAATGCCCCCCCGGGCGCCTCCCCGTCGAAGTTCCTGACGGTCCACGGCGAGCCGTCCGAATTCCCGTGAGCCACCACCAGCTCGGGGGGAGCCAGGACCTCTGACTCCACCGAGTACCCCTCTTTCACCAGCTCGGCCAGCAGGAAGGCCTTGAACGTCGACCCCGCCTGCCTGCCACTGCCCCCGCCCTGGCGCCCGAGGGCCAGGTCGACCTGCAGCGCCGAGTAGTCCTGCCCGCCCACCAGGGCCCTCACGTTGCCCTGGTCGTCCACCGAGACAAGCGCCGCCGAGGGGTCGCCATGGGCCGGGTCCAGGCTGCCCGGCGCCTGGTACAGGGCCCGGTAGGCGTCGGCCTGCAGGGCCGGGTCGAGGGTGGTGGTCACCCGTAGGCCCCCTCCGTAGACGGTGGCCGCCCCGTACTGCCTGACCAGCTGCCGTCGCACCGCCTCGACGAAGAACGCCTGGCCGCTGGCCTGGTTGACCTTGGTCCCCGCCCCCGAGGTGGGCGGCCGTACGTAGGTGCTCATGGGGGTGGCCTCCACGGCGCGCACGTCGGCCGGGCTGATCCGGCCGTCCCGGCGCATGGCGGCCAGCACCACGGCCTGGCGGGCCTCGGCGCCGGCGGGGTTGTGGGCAGGGTCGTCGCCCTCGGGATCGCTGATCAGCCCGGCCAGCAGGGACGCCTGGGCCAGGTCGAGGCGGCCCACGTCGACGCCGAAATAGGTCTGGGAGGCGGCCTCCACGCCGTAGGCCCCCCGCCCGAAGTAGATGGTGTTGAGGTACTTCTCGAGGATCTGGTCCTTGGTGTACTTGCGGTCGACCTTCTCGGCCAGCACCGCCTCCTTGAGCTTGCGGGCAAGGGTGCGCTGGGCCGTGGTGTAGGTGTTCTTGACGTACTGCTGGGTGATGGTCGAGCCACCCTGCAGGCTCCCGCCGCCGAGGTCGGCCAGCAGGGCCCGGGCCGTGCTCAGCGGGTTGAGCGCCCCCTCGGTGAAGAAGTGGCGGTCCTCGGTTGACACCACCGCGCCCACCAGGACCTCGGGCACCTGGTGGAGGGTGACGTCGACCCGGTTCTGGCCGGCGCTGAGCGAGGCCAGCAGGCCGCCGTTGGCGTCGTAGACGAAGCTGGTCTGCGACAGCGCCGGCGCCCGGGGGAGGGGTATGCGGGCCAGGTAGTAGGCGCCCCCGGCCACCAGGGCGAAGGCCACGAACCCGGCCACGAAGATGACCCGGCGCAGCCGCCACCACCGCCGGCGCCGAGGCGGTCGCCTCGGCCTCCCCTGAGGGGACCGGCTGACCGGCGGCCGGGGGGGCGGGCGGCGTGGCGATCTGACGGTGGCCATCTCCTCGGCGCCGAGGCTACCCGGACAGGACCCGGCCGGACCGGTCGGCCGCCACGTGGCCAGCCGGGCACGGGCCGGTCGAGGCTCAGCCGGGCACGGGCCGGTCGATGGTGAAGGTCCGGGCCAGGTGGTTCCACGAGCAGGTCGGGCACACCTCGACCACGTAGCACGACAGGCCGCGGGTGCGCCGGGACAGCTTGGCCAGCTCCGCCTTCGAGCTGACGCAGCGGCCGCCGGGCGGCAGGCGGGCCCCGAAGGCGTACGACACCAGCCGCACCTTGTCCGCCGCGCAGATCGGGCAGTCCTGGCCCGACGCCTCCCCCAGGCTGCGGGCCGCCCGCAGCAGCTCGGGGTGGGCGTCGCAGACGTCGGTCCGGGACAGCCGCCCCTTGCGGAGCTCGCTCAGCACCGAGTTGCGGGCCAGCCGGTAGTCGATGTGGCCCGAGACGGAGCCGCCGGCGGGGGCCCCCCTCAGCATCTCGGGCCGGAAGCTCATCGTCGGGCACTGTACCCCGGCCGGTGTGATCAGGTCACCAGGTCCACTCGATATATCAGTCCGATGTATCGAGCTCGACGCCGCCGTGCTATGGTGAGCGGGCGATGGGACCAGAGAGCCGGCTGACCGAGGGCCGGGGTCGCAGCCCGGCCCTGGAGCTGGCCATCCTGGGACTGCTCAAGGAGCAGCACCTCCATGGCTACGAGCTAAAAAAGCGGCTGGTCGACACGCTGGGCTTCGCCTCGGCGGTGTCGTTCGGGTCGCTGTACCCGGCCCTCGGGCGCCTCGAGTCCGAGGGTGCCATCGAGGTGGTCGGCTCGGCGGCTCCCCGGGTGGCCATCCCCCTCACCGGCTCGCTCGCCGGCGAGCTGGCCGCCTTCCGGGCCCGCAGCGCGACGATCCGTGGCGGCCGGGGCAAGAAGGTCTACGGGATCACCCCAGCCGGCGCTGCTCGCTTCGAGGCGCTCCTGGCTGTCGACAGCCGCCAGCCAGGCGACGACGACCGCCTGTTCAACCTCAAGCTGTCCTTTGCCCGCTACCTGCCCGCCGAGGTCCGCATCGGCCTGCTGGAGCGCCGGCGGTCCCAGCTCGACGAGCGCCGGGCCCGCCTGGCCGCCCGGCAGCGGGCCGGCCGGGGACGTTGGGACTCCTACGCCCGCAGCCTGGTCGAGCACGACCAGGAGACGATCGAGCGGGACATCGCCTGGGTCGAGCGCCTGATCGCAGCCGAGCGCGGCGCCGCCAAGCCATGACTGACGTGCCTACCCACGAATGCCGTACCCAATGACGGAGGTCAAGTGCCCATGAGCAAACCCATTCGCCGGGCTCCCATCCGGGTGGCCGTCGCCGGCGTCGGCAACTGCGCCAGCTCCTTGGTCCAGGGAGTGGAGTACTACCGCCACGCCGATCCGGCCGACACCGTCCCCGGGCTGATGCACGTGACCCTCGGGGGCTACCACGTGGGCGACGTGGAGCTCGTGGCCGCCTTCGACGTCGACGCCGCCAAGGTGGGCCTGGACCTGGGCAAGGCCATCTTTGCCGGCCCCAACAACACCGTGCGCTTTGCCAACGTCGGCCACCTCGGGGTGAACGTGTGGCGCGGCCCCACCCTCGACAGCCTGGGCCGCTACTACCGAGAGGTGGTCGAGGAGTCGCCGGCCGAGCCCGTCGACGTGGCCCAGGCCCTGGTCGACGCCCGGGCCGACGTGCTCGTCTCCTACCTGCCGGTCGGGTCGGAGGAGGCCCAGAAGCACTACGCCCAGGCCTGCCTCGACGCCAAGGTCGCATTCGTCAACGCCATCCCGGTCTTCATCGCCAGCGACCCGGTGTGGGCCGGGCGCTTCGCCGACGCCGGCGTGGCCATCGTGGGCGACGACATCAAGAGCCAGGTGGGGGCCACCATCGTCCACCGGATGCTGGCCCGGCTGTTCGAGGACCGGGGCGTCGTGCTCGACCGTACCTACCAGCTCAACGTGGGCGGCAACATGGACTTCAAGAACATGCTCGAGCGGGACCGCCTGCAGTCCAAGAAGATCTCCAAGACCCAGTCGGTGACCAGCCAGATCGACAGGGGGATCGCCGCCGACGACGTGCACATCGGTCCCTCCGACCACGTGGCCTGGCTCGACGACCGCAAGTGGGCCTACATCCGGTTGGAGGGGCGCAACTTCGGCGACGTCCCCCTCAACTTGGAGGTCAAGATCGAGGTGTGGGACTCCCCCAACTCGGCGGGGGTGATCATCGACGCCCTGCGCTGCGCCAAGCTGGCCACCGACCGGGGGATCGGGGGGCCGCTGGCCGGGCCCTGCGCCTACTTCATGAAGTCTCCCCCGGTGCAGTACCGCGACGACGTTGCCCGCCAGATGATCGAGGAATTCGCGGCCGGCGGCTGACCAGGTGCCGACGGACAACTCCGCGGCCTGGGACCGCTACTCGGCCATGTACCAGGAGGGGGCCCAGCTGGCCACCAACGCCGCCCACTACGGGCCCGACATCGCCACCGAGGCCGAGCTGCGCCTGCTCGGCGACCTGCGGGGCAAACGGGTGCTCGAGCTGGGCTGCGGGGGGGCCCAGTGCTCGATCGCCTTCGTCAAGGCCGGCGCCACGGCCATCGGGGTCGACTTCTCGGCCGAGCAGCTGGCCTACGCCCGCCGGCTGTGCGACCGGGAGGACGTCAAGGTCGAGCTGCGCCTCGGGGACCTGGCCGACCTGGCCTTCCTGCGGGCCGACAGCATCGACCTGGTGTTCTCCTCCTACGCCTTCGGCTACGTCGAGGATCTCAACCGGGCGTTCCGCCAGGTGCACCGGGTGCTCAAGGTGGGCGCCCCCCTCGTGTTCAGCCTGCCCCACCCCGCCTACGACATGGTCGACGACGACGACGAGCCGCCCCTGGCGGTGCGCCGGTCCTACTTTGACCGCCGGCCCATCGACTACAGGTGGTCGGGGATCGCGTTCACCGACTACCGCCACACCTTCGCCGACATCTACATGGGCCTGGTCCGGGCCAGCTACCGGGTCGACCTGGTCCTCGAGCCCGAGCCCACGCCGTCGGGCCCGCGCAGCCAGTTCTGGCGGGACGCCTTCACCATGGTGCCGAGGACGCTGGTGGTGAGGGCCCGCAAGGAGGGCAGCTGACCTGGCTCCACCACTGGTCGAGGCGGGCCCGGGCCTCGTCGGGGCCCAGGGGGCCCTCCTCGATTCGTAGGTCCAGGAGGTAGGTCAGGGCCTGGCCGACGGCGGGGCCGGGGCCGATCCCCAGGTGCTCCATCACCGCCCGGCCGTCGAGGTCGGGTCGCAGGGAGGCCAGCTCCTCGCGCTCGGCCAGCTCGGCGGTGCGGGCCTCGAGCTCGTCCATGCGCCGCGACAGCGCCCGGGCCCGGGCGGCGTTGCGCGTCGTGCAGTCGCAGCGGGTCAGCTCGTTGAGCCGGGCCAGCTGGTCGCCGGCGTCACGTACGTAGCGGCGCACCGCGCTGTCGGTCCAACCGAGCTGGTAGGTGTGGAACCGCAGGTGCAGCTCGACCAGCCTGGTCACCACGTCGATGTCGTCGGTCGGGTACCGCAGGGCTCGCATGCGGTCGCGGGTCATGCGGGCGCCGACGGTCTCGTGGTGATGGAACGAGACGGTCCCGCCCGGGCCGAAAGAGCGGGTCTTGGGCTTGCCCACGTCGTGGAAGAGAGCGGCCAGTCGCAGGAGGCGATCGGGGGACGTCTTCTCCACCACGGCCACGGTGTGGGCCAGCACGTCCTTGTGGCGGTGGAGCGGGTCCTGCTCCAGGGCCAGGGCGGTCAGCTCGGGCAGGAACTCGTCGGCCAGGCCGGTACGGACCAGGAACCAGAGCCCCTCCGCCGGCTCGCCGACGGTCAGCAACTTGTCCAGCTCGGTGCGGATCCGCTCGGGCGAGACGATCTCCAGGCGGTCGCGGAGGCGGCCCACGGCGTCGAGGACCCCGGGGTCGGGCAGCAGCCCGTAGTCGGCGATCAGGCGGGCGGCCCGCAGCATCCGCAGGGGGTCGTCGCTGAAGGACTCGTCGGGCGACCTGGGGGTGGCCAGCCGGTAGGCGGCGAGGTCGGCCACCCCTCCGTGGGGGTCGATCAGCCGGAGGTCGGGCAGCGACAGGGCCATGGCGTTGACGGTGAAGTCGCGCCGGGACAGGTCGGCCTCGACGGCGGAGGCGAAGGCCACGTCGGGCTTGCGGGAGTCGGGGTGGTAGGCCTCGGACCGGTGCGTGGTGATCTCCAGCACCCGGGTGGCCAGGCCGCCGGCTGCCGCCCGATGCCGGAGGGCGCCGATGGTCCCGAAGCGGCGACCCTGGTCCCAGACGGCGTCGGCCCAGCCGTCGAGGGCGGACTCGATCTCGGAGGGGGTGGCGTCGGTGGTGAAGTCGAGGTCGCCGTCAGGGCCGAGGCGGCCCACCAGGGCGTCGCGGACCACCCCCCCGACGAGGTACAACCGGTGGCCGCCGCGCTCGAAGCGCTCGGCCAGGGGCCGGGTCTCCTCGACGAGGGGCTGCAGGCGCTCGGGAACCACGGAGAGCCAATCTATTGCCCTTCTCGGCAAGGGCAGTATCGCCGCCGCGTCCTGCTACGGGCGGTGCGACCCGGTGGCTCATCCGGTGGCCAGCAGGCCGGCGCCTTGGAGGGCGACGCGCAGGTCGTGGGAGTTGCTGGCCGTGGCCAGGGCCGCCCGCAAGGTGATGTCACCCCTCTGGTACAGGGCGAAGAGGCTCTGGTCGAAGGTCTGCATCCCGTGGTACTCGCCCTGGGCGATCAGCTCGGAGATGGTCTCGCCCTGCCCGCCGTCGGGATCGACGATCCGGTCGGCGATCCGGCCGGTGGCCACCATGGCCTCGACTACGGCTACCCGGCCCTGACCGTCGGCCCGGGCCACCAGCCGCTGGCTTACCACGCCGCGCAGGACCGATGCCAGGGTGAGGCGGATCTGGTGGTGCTGGTAGGGCGGGAAGAAGTCGACCACCCGGTTGACGGTCTCCTCGGCGTTGGTGGTGTGCAGCGTGGACAGGACGAGGTGACCGGTCTCGGCCGCCGCCAGGGCGGCCCACACCGTCTCCGCGTCCCGCATCTCGCCGATGAGGATGACGTCGGGATCCTGGCGCAGCGCCCGGCGCATGGCCTGGGCAAAGTCGTGGGTGTCGGTGCCCACCTCCCGCTGGTTGACCGTCGACTTCTTGTCGGGGTGGACGACCTCGATGGGGTCCTCGATGGTGATGATGTTGACCGCCCGGGTCCGGTTGATGTGGTCGATCATGGCCGCCAGGGTGGTGGTCTTGCCCGAGCCGGTGGGCCCGGTGACAAGGACCATCCCCCGGGGCTCCTCGGCCAGGCGGACCACGACGGGTGGCAGGGCCAGGTCGTCGGCAGTGCGGGCGTTGGGCAGCACCCGCCGCATGACCAGCCCGGCGCTGCCCCGCTGGCGGAAGGCGTTGGCCCGGAACCGGCCCAGGCCGGGCTCGTCGACCGAGAAGTCGGCCTCGCCGGTGGCGGCAAACTCGGCGGCCCGCTCGGGGGGCATTATCCGCGCCAGCAGGTCGGTGGCCTCCTCCGCATCGACGGCAGGGAAGGGGGTAAGGCGGAGCTCGCCGTCGACCCTGACCCGAGGCGGGGCGTCCACCTTGAGATGGAGGTCGGAGGCCCCCTGGTCGACGGCGAACCGCATCAGAGCTGTGAAGTCGAGCACCGTCTGTGTTGTCGGCACTCGGGCCCAGGAACTGTTGGGAAACCCACGGGCGCCGGCGAGCCTCCCTGGCTCGCTCCCACGACCGCCACGGGCGGCGCCGCCCGGCGCCGGAGGCGAGGGGTGCGCCCCGGGAGGGGACACTACGCTTGGTGATGCCGATGAGGGCCCGAGGAGCACCACCGAGCGCGCCCGGATGTGACCGGCGCCTTTGGGGCCGGTCGCCGTTCGGCGCGGCCCGACCAGCCGGGGCCTGGCGATGATCGGGTCCAGCTTCGCAGTGCTGCGCTGGGATGGGCAGCGGGCCCGGACCGGGCCGTGGCGCGGGGACCGGGAGGTGGCATACCTGGTGCCGCTGCCCGACGGGCCGATGCCGACGCCCGCGTTCGTCCGGCACTGCCTGTCCACCCTGGCCGAGCGCGGCTTTCGCCGCGTCGTCACCGGGGCGATGTCGCCCATGGAGCAGAGGGCGTTTCTGGCCGTGGGCTTCGCCGTCGCCGAGCGCCTCCACCTGCTCGAGGTGGACCTGGCCGCCGGGCTGCCTCCCGTCCCCGCCGGCCTGGGCCTCGAGCGGGCCGGGCGCCGCCGCCGGGACGAGGTGCTGGCCCTGGACCGGGCCGCCTTCAGCCCCTTCTGGCAATTCGACTCCAAGAGCCTGTCGGACGCCGTGTCGGCCACCCCCCACACCCGCTTCCGGGTGGCGCTCGTGCCCGGCGCCGGGGTGGCCGGCTACGCCATCTGCGGGAGGTCCGGCGGGCGGGGCTTCGTCCAGCGCCTGGCTGTCGACCCGTCCTGCCAGCAGCGCGGCACCGGCCGGCGCCTCCTCCTCGACGGACTTCACTGGATGAGCCAGCAAGGAGTGCGGCGGGCCGTCGTCAACACCCAGGTGGGCAACCATGCCGCTCTCCGCCTCTACCTGGCCGCCGGGTTTCGTGAGGACCGCCACGGCCTCTCGGTGCTCAGCGCCGGACTGCCATGATGCCGTCGGGGCGCCTGGCCGGGGTGGGCTGCGCCTGCCTGGCGGCCATTGTCGCCCTCGGCGCCCCCGCCGCCGCCGCCGCCCCGGCCGCCAACCCCGCCAGCCCCGCCAACCTGGCGCCGGCCGGGTCGGGTCCGGGGGCCTCGGGAGCCGGTGCCGGGGCCGCCGCCCCCCCGGCGCCGTTGCCGGCCTCCATCCCCAACCCCGAGCTCTCGGTCCTCGACCAGTCGCCGTGGCTCACCGGCCCGAGCGGCACCTTCACGATGGGGCTGCTGGTGGGCCCCGTCCCGAGCGGCCCGGCCTACCTCCAGGTGTCGCTCTACCCCCGCCTGGTCACCCGGACGTACTTCGACGAGAGCCTCCGGGGCCAGATGACGAGCCCGTCCCTGTGGCGCAGCCAGCCCGTCCCGGTGACCTCCCTGCCCGCCGACCCGGGCCCGGCCGGCGCCGGTGGGGTCAGGATCTACCTGCCGGTCAACCCGTCCTCCACCCCGCCGGCCGGCGCCCTTCCCGGCGTGTACCTGGGCAGCCAAAACGGCGTATACCCCGTCCAGGTCACCGTCGTCGACGCGTCGGGCAACACCGTGGGCCAGCCTCTCACCACCTACCTGGTATGGGTGCCGGCTCCCACCGGCTTCCCCAAGCTCGCCGTGTCGTGGGTACTTCCCGTCCAGGCCCCTCCGGCCCTGCCCGGCCCCGGCCAGCCCGCGTCCCTGCCGGCGGACACGGTTGGCGGCCTGACCGCCGAGCTCGACGCCC
>JBOGGP010000066.1:0-11053 GCA_050744105.1 Acidimicrobiales bacterium | reverse complement strand
GTGTTCATACGCGTCTTGATCTCGGGGGTCAGTGCTGCCTCCGCCTTCGGCGGGCTGCGGCGAGCCGGGACGGCGGGGGGAGGGAGGCAGTGAGCAGCCAGGGGCGGCTCGCGTCGCCGCGCCATACCGCCATGGCCGCCGGCGACAAAGGGTGGGACCGGCCGGCCTCAGACTCAGGCAGCGCGGTCGAGGCGCCGCGGCCCAACCTCAGGCGCATCTTGGTTGCCCTCGACGTGATGGCTATGGGCGCTTCGTGGCTGGGAGTGTCCTCGCTCTTCGCCGGCGGGAACGGATATCGCTGGGGGCGCCAGGCCTGGCAGCTGTCCACCGTGATGGTCGTGGGGATCGCCCTGGTGGCCATGCAACGCCTCTACCAGGCCCGGGTGAGCAGCGTCCGCTCTGTCGAGCTGGTCCGCCTCAGCCGGGTGGCCGTCGGGACCGCGGTCGTTGCCTACGTGGTGGACCTCGACCCCCGCGGCCAGCGCCGGGAAGCAGTCGTCGGCGCCCTTGCCTGCTTCGTTGTCATGGCTATCCTGCGCCGGGCCTACGGCAAGTGGCTGCGCGCCGCCCGGGAGCAGGGCAGGTGGCTCCGGCGGGTGGTGGCCGTGGGCGACGACCCCGAGATACTCGACACCGCCGCCCTCCTCGACCGCCACCCCGAGTTTGGTTACCAGGTCGCGGGGCTCGTCGTCAGCGACCCCGGTCGCGGCGCCGCCACACGGTCCGGCATCCCGGTCCTCGGGGCCACCGTGGACCTGCTCGGCCTGGTCGGCGAGGCGGGCGCGACCGGCGTCGTCACCTCGGCGGCCGGCCTGCCGGCGGGGGGGCGCAGCCAGCTCCTGCGGGACCTGATGGCAGCCGGCATCCACATCCAGCTGGCCACGGGCCTGTCGGGCATCAGCCACCGGCGCCTGCGGGCCCTGCCGCTCGCCCACCAGCCCTTCCTCTATCTTGAGCCGCTCTCGCTCGGGCGGCCACAACAGGTCGCCAAGCGGACGCTGGACCTGGCCCTCCTGCCCTTGGTCCTCTTGGCCAGCGCTCCGGTTTTGTTGATCTGCGGTCTGGCCGTCTGGCTGGAAGATCGCGGCCCGATCCTCTTCCGTCAGAAGCGCGTGGGCCGTGACGGGCTCCCTTTCACCATATTCAAGCTGCGCACCATGGTCGTCGACGCGGAGGACCGGCTCGGGGAGATCCTGGACCTCAACGAGCGGCGCGGCCCGCTCTTCAAGCTCCACCACGACCCTCGCACCACCAGGGTCGGGCGGTTCCTGCGGGCGACGAGCATCGACGAGCTGCCCCAGCTGTGGAACGTGCTCATCGGCAAGATGAGCCTCGTCGGGCCCCGCCCGGCCCTGCCGAGCGAGGTGGCCCAATTCGACGACGAGCTCCTCCTGCGCCATCAGGTCACCCCCGGGCTCACCGGTCTGTGGCAGACCGAGGCCCGCGACGACCCGTCCTTCGAGTCCTACCGGCTCTTCGATATCTTCTACGTCGACAACTGGTCGATGTCACTCGACCTGGCGATCCTGTTTGGTACGTTCACGGCCCTGGTGGGCCGGGCGGCCCGTCTCGGGATAGCAGCCAGCCGGCGTGGCCATGAGCCGGCCGCGCCGGGCGGTGCCGTCAGGGGGGTCGCGCTGCCTTCGGGCCCAACCCCCCCGACCCTCGCCGGCCGCACGCCCTGCCTCGAGGGGGACCTGGTCGAAGTGGCCGCGGCCGTCTGATGTCCAACCCAGTCGCCCGTCCCGCTGCCGCCTTCGGCCGGCGGTGCCCGGCGGTTCGACCGGCGGTGGGGGGTACCCGTGCCCTCGGCCACCGGGCCCGGCCCCGAGGTGCACGCCACAGACTCCCGGCGCCGCCCGAACAAGGCCTTGGCCTCGGCGACGACCTCGTCTGGAGCACGGCACGGGACATCGAGGGTTGCCTGTTCCCACCACTCAGCTGGGCTCAACTGTGGCTCTTCCTCCCCGGCGCCGGCGGGCAGGTCGCTCGCCCACACTCTGAGACAGAGCACGGCGACCTGGTCTCAGATACGCCCAGGCCCGAGGAGGCCACGGGCTGGGTTACCGCAGGGTCCCGCCAGCCGGGCTCCTCGGGCGCCGCGCACTCACCCCGGGGGCCGCGACCAGGACGTAGCTATGGAGGTTTGTAAGGCGATGATCGCGGCGAAGTCGGATTCCGAGCCTGGTGCCCCCGCATCCCCCCCGGCTGGCCGTCGAGCCGAACGGGGAGACGAGGGTCCGGTGGTGGCGGACCTGGTCAGGGCGGCGGCAGGTGGGGATCAACGTGCCTGGAACGCCCTCGTCGACCGTTTCGCGTCCACGATCTGGGCCATTGCCCGCTCGCATCGGCTCGGCACGTCGGACGCATCGGACGTCTCGCAGACCACCTGGCTTCGGCTGGTGGAGAACCTCGACCGCATCAACCAGCCCGAGCGAGTCGGTGCCTGGCTGGCCACGACGGCGCGCCGTGAGTCGTTGCGGGTACTCCGCCAGTCCGGTCGCCAGGCGGCAGCCGGCGACGACCTGGAGACCGCTGCCGACCCCGCGCCCGACCTGTCTCCTGACCACCGGCTGCTGTGCGCCGAACGGGACCGTATGGTCAGCGGGCTGGTCGAGCAGCTCCCGGCTCGCTCCCGGCTCCTCCTCCAGTTCTTGAGTGCCGACTCCCCGATGAGCTATTACCACATCAGCGAGGCCATGGGGATGCCGATCGGCAGCATCGGCCCTACCCGTGGACGCGCCCTGGACCAGTTGCGCCGGCTCGCCGTCCAGTCAGGTGTCGAGCTGGCCGAAGCGATGGCGTGATCCCGGCAGCGATCTGGGATGCCCACGACAATGATATCAGTGGTCCTGCTTGCCGGCGGCACCCTGGTGGTGCTCGCTGCCCTCTATCTCCTCGTCCTGGCCGTCGCTGCGCTTTGGGCCCCGTCGTCCTCCCCGGTGGCTGCCGTCGGGCTCCGACTGGTTGTGCTCGTGCCCGCCCACAATGAGGCCGAGCTCATCGAGCGTTGCCTCCGCTCGCTGCAGCACCAAAGCTATCCATCTTCGCTCTACGAGCTGGCCGTCGTTGCCGACAACTGCGACGACGACACCGCGGGCATCGCCGACTCGTGCGGAGCCAGCGTCATGGTCCGCGACTGCCCGGAGGCCAGGGGCAAGGGCCGGGCGCTGCGGTGGGGGATGGACGCCGTGCTGTCCCGGCCGTCTCCCCCCGACGGTGTGGTGGTGGTGGACGCCGACTCCGTCGCCGGCCCGTACCTGATAGCCGGACTGGCGGCCCAGCTCAGCCGGGGTGCCGATGCCGTGCAGGCTGAGTACCTGGCCCTCGACGGTGGGCAATCGCCCCGAGCCCTGCTTTCTGCCGCTGCGTTCGTGCTGTTCCACCGGGTCCGCTTCGGTGGTCGAGCCAGGTTGGGCCTGCCGTGCAGCATGGTGGGCAACGGCATGGCGTTCAGCCGTCGGGTGCTGCTTGCGGTCCCCTGGAATGCCTTCAGCGGGGTGGAGGATCTCGAGTACTCCCTAACCCTGCGCCGGGCCGGGATCCGGCCCGTCTACGCCCCCGGTGCCGGCGTGAGAGGACCGGTCGCCGCCCGGGGTCGGGCGGCGAGGACGCAGCGGCTTCGCTGGGAAGGGGGACGCCTGGATGTGGTCCGACGGCAGGTGCCCGGACTGGTCAAGGCCGCCCTGGGGGGCCGGGACTGGTCACTTGTCGACGCCGCTTTGGACCTGGCGACACCGCCGCTCGGCCTGCTCACCGCTGCGGCCGTGTCCGGGACGGCGATCTCGCTGGTCCTGTCGGCTGTCGGCGCCGTCCCCGTGTGGGCGGCAGGTACCTGGCTGGCGGCCCTGGCAGCCATACCTTGCTACGTAGTGGTGGGCTTGCGGGCCGGTAGGGCTCCGGCTTCCACATTTCGTGCCCTGCTTTTCGCACCCGGGTTGCTCTGCTCTCAGATGCTCAACCGTCTCCGCCTCCTGGGTGGCCTACGCGCCTCCGTCTGGGAGCGTACCGAAAGGCCGGCCGAGGCAGGCGCCACGCGGGTCACCAGGCCCGAGATCGACGGGGTCCGAATCGATCCTTACGACATCGACGAAGCAGTGGAGCGTGCCATGTCGGCCGTAGAGGCGGGCACCTTCACCCAGGTGTGCACGGTGAACCTCGACTTCCTGGTGAACGCTCACCGAAACGGCGAGGTCAGGACCATCCTCGGGCACAGCGAGATGAACCTGGCGGACGGCAGCCCCGTGGTCTGGCTGACCCGGTTGCTCGGCCAGCCGGTGCCGGGCCGGGTGGCCGGCGCCGACTTTGTCCCCCGCCTCATGGGCGCCGCCGCATCCCGTGGGGCGCGGGTGTTCTTCCTCGGGGGGGAGCACGGCGCGGCGCGAGAGGCGGCCCGACGCATGGCCGTGAGCTGGCCGGAGCTGAAGGTGGCCGGGGTCCTCGAGCCGCCGCGCTGCGCGCTGGACGACATGGGCGACGAGGAGATCCTGGGGTGCATCCGGGAGTCCGAGGCCGACATCCTGCTGGTAGCCTTCGGCCATCCCAAGCAGGAACGGTGGATCTCGGCTCACCGGGACCGGCTGCCGGTGTCGGTCGCCGTTGGTGTCGGCTGCACCTTCGACCTGATCGCCGGACGCCGGGACCGGGCGCCGTCATGGATGCAGTCAGCCGGCCTGGAGTGGGTTCACCGAGTCCGGCACGAGCCCCGGCGGCTGGCTCTGCGCTACGCGGTCGACGCCTGGTGCCTCCTGACCGTCTTCGTGCCATCAGCCGCCTACCGACGACTCAGGTCGTCGACCAGAGCTTGACCAGCACCCTCCCGGCCCTCCAGGGCCCCCCTGTCAGTGGGCCGGCCCAGGAAGAGGGCTCACCGCTCGAGGTCCTCGACCTGCTGAACGACGCCAGGACGCTCTTCGAGCTCCTGGTGGCGGAGCTCGCCGGGGCGGGCGACCACGGCGACCCCGATGGCGGGGAGCGGGTGCTCGACGCCTACCTCCTGGCCGCCGGCGTGGACCAGGTGGTGGAGGACCGCCTGCACCGCGACTCACACGCACTGACGGCCATCGGGCGCCGCTTGCGGGGCGGGCCCGCAGGGGTGGCTGCCTCGGCGGCGCTGGCCACGGCCTCCCGGATGCTGCGGTCCGGGCGAGCCAGGGCGGACCGGCGCCTCGACTCATGGCGCGGCGAGTTCGCTCCCGTGGTGGGCGACCTGGCGGAGATTGTGATGGCGCGTGGTCCCGGCACGTCGACGCCTGCACCGTACCTGCGCGGCAGGCTGGCCTCCCTGGGCCCCCCGCCCGGAGGTGCAGGCCGGGAGGTGCTCAGGCTTCCCGACGCGTTCCGGTCCTTCGATCAGCACCCTGAGGACTGTCACCGCCTGGCCGAGCGCCTTGCCCGCCAGTGGCCGGATCGCCAGAGGCCCCTGATGGTGGTCGGTGTGCGCACCTCGGGAAGCTACCTGGCCCCCCTGCAAGCCGCCGCTCTGCGTGGGCAGGGCTACCAGAGAGTCGACTGGTTGACCTACCGCCCTGACCACCCCTGGCTCGACCGAGAGCGCTCGGTGCTCGTGGGACTGCTCCGCAGCGGAGGGATGGCCGTCCTGGTCGACGACCCGCCGGTCACGGGGACAAAGATCGCCTCGGCGGCCGATGCGCTTGAGGCGGTCGGCTTTCCCCGCAGCGCCGTCGTCCTCCTGCTGGGCCTGTTCTACCACGAGGAGCACCTGCCGGCGCGGCTACGGCAACGCCAGGTGGTGACGCTGCCGTGGCCGGACTGGAGCCTTCACGACCGGCTCGGGGGTGACGGGTTGGTGAAGTCGCTCACGACGATGCTCGCAGGTCGTACGATCCCCGCGCCGGGGGACCACGGCACCCACAAGGTCAGGACTGTGGCCAGCGCCGAGCCGGTGGCCTTGGAACCGATAGGCGATCCCACGGCCCGGCCCCTGGTGCGCAGCCACGTCCGGGCCCTTGTCCGGGCTGGTCTCGTCGCCGAGGACGGTAGCGCCGTCACGCTCGATGTCTACGTGAAGGGCACCGGCCTGGGGTACTTCGGCCGCCATTCGGCGCTGGTGGCCCGCCTGCTCGCCGGATCTGTGCCCGACGCCTACGGGTGGCGGGACGGGTTCCTGTTTCGTCGGGCCATGCCGGAAAGCGGGCGCCTCACCCGGTACGGAGCGCCGGCGGAGCCGGCCGGGGACGAGCAACGGCGTCACGACCGCTCAGCGGGGTCCTCGGCCTCCTGCATCGCGTCCTACGTGGCCCTGAGGTCGGCGAGGGCGGCGGTGCCGGTGGACACCAGCATGCGGATGAGCCACCGGCACACCGTGTGGGAGCTGGCGGGGGATGCCCTGACCGCCACGCTGGGCCGGTGGGCTCCCATCGCCGGCCCGCCGGCGCGCCGCGCCGCCCGTCACCTGTTGAGGACGTCTCATCCCTCGGTCGTCGACGGCAATGCCATGCTCGCCCACTGGTTCGACGACGACGCCGGACTCGGGCGCAAGGTCGACTTCGACGAAAGAGCGTTCTCGGTGTGGGACCAGGCATGCTACGACGGGGCCTGGGATCTGGCGGGAGCGGCCGCCGACCACAGGGTCAGGGTTGCCGCGGGCAGGGCGGACGACGGCTTGGCCGACAAGCTCCGCCCGGAGTACGAGGTCGCCGGGGGGGAGGCCATCTCCCCCGAGCGCTGGTACCTCTACCAGATCGTCCACCTGGTCTCGACGCGGCACCACCTGGCACGGCTGGCCGCCCAGGGACCTGGGCAGCTCCAGGCTCACACAGGCTCGCCCCCTCCCAGTCCCGACATCGACGAGCCCGACTTCGGCGCCGAGGTGGGATCGTGGATGTCGGCCTGTGACCGAGCTTCGGCCCGCGTCCGCAGCCGCTACGTGTACGACTGCCTGGTGGGCGGCATCGAGGCCGACGACTGCGGCCCGGTGTGCGCCGTGTCAGTGGAGGATGTCCTCGAATCGGCGTCTCAGCCGGGCCAGCTCTCCGCCGCCGGAGCGGTCAGCCTGCGCAGCCTCCGCGTCCACGGCTTCCGGCTCGTCCTCGTGGCCGGCGGGGACCTCACCGAGCTTCGCCTCCGCTGCCACGACTACGGGGCCATCGGTGGGCTCGGCGACGGCGGCCTGCTCTACTACGACTCAGGCGAGCGCCGGACCACCACGGTCCCCGACCGCGGCGACCGGGGGGCCAGTCAGGTGATCGGCGCCCTGGCGTCCCAGGTGAGGGGAGCGCCGGACGCGATGGAGGCAAGCTCGCCTGGAGCGCTGGCCGCGGTGCTGGGCCACCCGCCGGGCCGCTGCGGGCAATGCCGGCCGCCAAGACTACCGTGGCCGGCCAGGTTGGTCCTCGGGTCGCTCGACCCCGACGCCGGTGACGGCCTGGGCCGCCTGATGCGGATGGCCCCGGCGCTCCTTCGAGGCCGGCTTGCCGAGGGGCGGGCCTCGTGCGCCGGGCGCTTGCCCCTCAGGCACGGGATCGCTCAGCCAGGCGAGAAGCCGCCCACCCGACCGCTGCGGGCGAGGAGGCTGGCGTAGCGGGCCACGGTGGTGGGCGCCACGTTGACCAGCTTCCCGCCTCCGCCGCCTGCCGCCCACTGGCAGATGTCGTACAAGTCGCCGCCCCGCTCCCACACCGGGCCGGTGAAGGCCCACAGGCAGGTGTCGAGGGCCCCGACGATCCATCCCGGTTGGCCGCGTTTGAGCAGTGCCCGCTCGGCGTGGGCCAGGTCCGACAGGTCGTTTATGGTGTGGAACGGGCTCCATCCGTCCCAGCGACCCGCAGTGTGGTTGAAGACGGTAAAGCCGCCGGCTCCCACCGACGCCCTCGGCTCGGGGCCGGGCCTCGACTTGGTGATGGCGTAGCCGAAGTGCGCCGCTCTTACCGCCTCCAGGACCTGGGGCGAGGGCTCGCCTGGGGAGTGAGCCTCGTAGGGTCTCAGGGGAGCGAACCGGCGGCCGACGGGGCTGTCGCGCACGAGGGCCCGCAGGCTGGGTGAGCCACCATCTCCTGGACGCGGGGGCTCGGCGAGCTCGCGGTTGCGGGGTGGGTAGCGGACCCGCCAATGGGGCGGATCGGGAAACCGGGTGATCCTCGGAGCCCTTCCCGGTCTCATGGGGGCGTCCATGTGAGCCCACCAGCCCCTGGGCACGCGGTCGATCCCGCCCAGCGCCTCGGCCAGGTCGGCGACGCTGCGGCTGAGCACGGCGGCAAATCGCTCCGCTGGGGAATCTGCCGCCACCATGACGCCTGAGCCCGTGTCGGTCAGCAGGGTCTCGACCCGGGGATGCAGGCCGCCCGAGTCACGCGCCACGTTGACCAGTGAAAGGGGGGTGCCGCTCATGAACCGGTAGCTCTCGGTGGTTAGCACCAGGCCGGACCACAGGCCGGTGGTGCCCAACATGTCGGCGAGCGGGTAAAGGTTCTGCAGCTCCCGGATCATTCCCGTCCAGAAGAGCAGGCTCACCAGGATCCGACCCTCGTCGGCCCACGCCTCCAGCGTGGCGTCGGTGGGACCGATGTCGCCGGTCGGGGCAGCTGGCCACGTCGGGGCAACCTTGGCGACCACGGGGAAGGGGGGGCTGCCGGGGTCGATGACCTGGAAACCCACTCCGAGCTTGGACAGGAGGAAGAAATCCTGGTCATGGTGCTGGCGGCCGTAGACCAGGTCCCGGCCCGAGATGGGCCCGGCCATGCGGCCTATGACCTCGCTCTGGGGAATGCCGTACAGGGCCAGCCACCCCTCGCGGACGGCCGTGGGGGTCCACCGGGCGACGAGCTCGGGGTCACCGAGGAGGAAGCCGGAGCCTTCCCGGCGCCACCGCTCGGCCATCCAGGCTGTCTGTTCGGCCACCGAGGCCGACGGGGGAGCCACCGCCACCGGACTGGCCTGGAATCCACGCTCGGCCCACGCCGCCAGCCGTTCGGCACCGACCCACAACGTGTCCACCACCCGCCCCGGGGCGAGCACGGCGGCTGCCTCCCAATCACCGTCGGCCATGGCCAAGGAGCGCCGGGACATGATCTCCGGATAGGCGTACGGGGTCAGCGTCACCCCCTGGGGCTGCCCTCCGTCGCCAACCACCAACACCTCGCTGGGCCGGGCCTGGGTGCTGGTGGCGAACAGGTCGGCGTAGAGAGCGGGGAGGTCGGCGGCGGCCGAGCGGACCGTTACGCCCGCATCCCGAAGCACCGCCTCGAACATGGTGGGCCCCAACAGCGCCGCCTCACAGCGAAAGTGGGCCAGGAGGTTGAACAGGGCCTCGACGTGGCGGCCGCCGACCACGGTCCCGCCCCGCAGGTCGGCGGAGTCGTACCACCCCGGATGGCCTCCTCCGAAGTGGATGCCCGTGTGGGCGCTGTCGTAGTAGCACTCGAAGAGGGAGCCCTCGGCCCGAGCCAGCCAGGCCAGGGTGGCACAGGCCGGATCACGGTGGGGATGATCGGCATTGGTGAAAAAGAGCAGCAGGCGTGGGCGGGCGCCGACCGGGCGGCCAGCGATCCCGTCCCCGGCGTCGTCGTCACCACCAGCCCCCTCAGCCATCGAAGGCAAGCCTCTGCAGGGGGGCACAGGGATACACCACGGCGCGAAGAGGGCCGTCTCCCTGCTCGGCGCTGACTCGGGCCAGGATCTCCTCCCAGGTCGAGGTGGCGACCACCCCGGCACCGCGGGCGTCGATCGGTGGCGCCCCGTCCGCTGCCGGACGGTAGAGGTGGATTGGTCGGGTCGGGCCCGCCTCGGCCGCGGTCGGCCCAGCGCGCCCGGCCCGGATGCGCCCGGCGGCGGCCTGGGTCAGGCGCCAGGCGACCCGGCTGGCGAGCTGGCGCCGGGCGACCAGGTGGCGTCGCAATCGCTGGATGCGGTAGTAGTTGGGCGGGACCCTGAGCAGCGGGAACAGACCGTGGTGCCCGTCGCCTTCGGGACAGGCGGCAAGGAGCACCCTCGATGCTCCGGGCTTGGCGTGCTTGAGCGGTACGGTCCCCTTGCTGGTGGCGAAGGTGAGGGACAGATCCATCGGGTAGGCGTTGGCGATCACCACGTCAGCGTCGCCGGGGGTCGGCACCGAATAGGTCTCCCTGGAGTATCGGGCGGCGCCTGGATAGAAAGACTCCGGGTCTCCGGCGCTCACCCGGACGGGCCTGCGGTAGGCGTCGATGTGGACCGACATCGAGGTGCGCAGGCCGGCCATGGCGGCAACCTCGCCGAGGTCCCGCCGGAAGTCGTTCTCCAGGGCGTACGAGCCGAGCAGTCCCCAGTGGCGGTAGTGCAGGTGGGCTATCGAACGTTCGCCGAGGACCCCGAGCACCAGCTTCGTCCCCCCTCCAAACCACGTCGTGTGCTGGGGATAGACGCCACCGATGCCGACGACGTAGTCAGACTCGGCCACATCCCGGTTTACCAAGACCGGGGTGCCGTAGGAGGTGCGACCCAGGCGGACCACGTCGCCCAGGTGGTCGTGGACCAGCACCCGGCACCTGGTCGCCGCCAGTTGACCGGCCTTGCGCTCCATGGCCCTCGACGAGCCGGGCGGTCCGTGGGTACCGGTGGCCATCACCAGCGTCACCTGCTCGGGGGGTATGCCGGCGGCCTCGAACTCGGCCAGGACGAACGGCATCAGCCGCTCCAGCGGCGTGGGCCGGGTGAGGTCGTCGACAACGACTACGGGGCGGGTGCATCCGGTGACCAGGCGCCTCAGAGGTGGCTGGCCGACGGGCTGGTCCAGGCAACGGCGAATCTCGTCGTCGGTGATCTCGGGAGGCGTCGCCGGCCAGTGGACCTTGACGGACCACTGGCTCGGAAGCAAGACGGCCAGCGAGCGGTCGCCGTGCCACGCCCCGCTTCCCAGGTTGAGCAACCGAGCCTCACCGAGAACCTCCGTAGGCATCGCCACCCCTCGTCACGCCCCTTGCGCCGGGGCTCCCAGAACCGGGACACTAGCCCTAAAACAAGCGATCCCGGAGGGTGAGGCCCGTCCCAGGGGACCGCAACGAGCGCGACGACACGTCGAGGTGGTTTGGTGGGCTCGGACGTGCACCCGGACTTGTAG
>JBOGGP010000065.1:0-11178 GCA_050744105.1 Acidimicrobiales bacterium | reverse complement strand
GCCGTCAACGCCGCGATCGCACCGTCCTTGGCGACCCGGCGCAACGTGGCGATCGTCGTGCGGTCCACGCCGGCCTCGGCCGCCGCGTCAGCCTGAGAGATCTGGCCGGTCAACATCCGCAGCCACAAGTCGTACTTCTGTTCGGGCGTCAAGAACCGCTTCGCTCTTCTCGGCGAAACCATCAGGGTGGACCTCCTAGGGGAAGGCCAACGACCCTCTCAGATGAGGGCTGAAACCTGGCGGATCCTGTCGCGGGAAGTCAGAGGCAAGGCAGGCTGTGCACTCAGGTACGCCTAAGGGGTACCGTAGTGCACAACCGGCGTGCTGGTCGGCCCGACGGGGACCTGCCCGCCTGCGTCGGCGCCGATCGCCGCCAGGGTTGCCGGCCGTGGTGGGACAGCGCCCGCCGGGCGCGTGCAGATCGTCACCGAGCGGGGGCGCTCTCCCGGCGGGTTGTCGACGGTCACGGGCGGCTCGCGACACGGCCGATCCCGTGCAGAACAGGCGCTTCCCTGTCCGGGCTCAATCGCCACGGCGCACAACCTTTCGACATCCAAGCTCCAACTTTGAGCACGCCTCTAGCGGTACCTTCCTGGCTAGCTTGGGACGGCGCTGTATACCCCCAGGTGAGGCTGGGTTTTGAGTTGGCCACCGCGTACAGTAGTCTATGCTCGGCAGTGCGTGAACAGGTCAGTGCCTGAAGGGTCTGGCGTTGACCATCTGAGATAGCAAGGGCAGCAGCGGTAACCATACTACATTATAGCATATCTATTGTGGTCTGTAAAGGCAAAACCGAGACACTACACTAGATTGCCGGGTCTTGCCATGGTCAGCTGCAACGGGACGCCCTTGTCTCCGAGGTGGGCGGCTGACGATACGACAAGCCGATCCCTGAGCGGCGAGGAAGTGGGGGGTGCCGAAGCACCAGGAGACTAAGCTAAGCTAAGCTAAGCTATGGTAAGGTGCTGGCGCCGGGCGGTCGCCGATAGGGTTGTGGGCGTGGACTTCAAACTCGAGTTGGTGCCCGTTCCCGTCTCTGACGTGGACCGGGCCAAGGCCTTCTACACCGGCAACGCTGGCTTCAAGGCCGACCACGACCACAAGGTCAGCGACGAGTTGCGCTTCGTCCAACTGACGCCACCCGGATCGGCGTGCTCGATCGTAATCGGGACCGGGATCGTCGACACCGCTCCAGGCTCCGTGCACGGACTGCAGCTCGTCGTCACCGACATCAACGCCGCCCGCGCCGAGCTCATCGAAGGGGGCGTGGACGTCAGCGACGTCCAACATCTTCCCGGTGGCTCCTTCGTCTTCTTCAGCGACCCTGACGGCAACACCTGGTCAGTGCAGGACCCGGCGACAGCCTGATCGGCGATGCCGCAGGCCGATCGGTCAGCGGGCGTGCCAGCGTGACCCGACTACGATCGCCGCCGTGGCCAAAGGGCCTCCGGTCCGACGTTGCCTGAGGCCGGGTCCGCTCAGTTGCGAGGTGTGGCGTAGGGAGCCGGGCCCCGCCAGGCGCCGTGGTGCCAGCGCCGGGGCGTGGCCAGCAGGGCTCGGGGGTAGTCCTCGAACATCCAGCGGGCGAAGTTGCGCCGGGTCCAGTCGTTGGCGGCGGCCAGCGTCATCCACGGTGAGCTGGGCCGGCGCAGCATGGCCGAGAGGACCCTGGAGAGCCGGTCGTCGGTGGCCAGGGTCCGACTGACGGTGCGGGTGTAGGACGCCCCCGCCGCCTCGGGCGAGCCCGGGCCGGCGGCGACGATGGCCCGGGCGGCCAGGTCGCCCGTCTCCAGCGCCTGGGCGATCCCCTCGCCGGTGAGGCTGTCGGTGGCCCGTGCCGCGTCCCCGACGAAGAGGACCCGGCCGCCGGCGGCGGCCATCGGGCTGCGGCCGATCCGGGCCGGGATCGGCCAGGTGCGGGCCGGCCCCTCGGGCGCGGCGTCGGGGCCGAGCACCGAGGCGATGTGAGGCCGGCGCAGGATGTCGGCCCACCGGGGGGCCATCGGGCCCATGGGGGCGCCGGCCCGCCGGTGGACGCCGAAGCCCACGTTGGCCCCTCCCCCCGGGAGCGGGAAGGACCACGCGTAGCCGGGGAGCAGGTCGGCCTCGAACCACACCCACATGTGGGCGCCCGCCGGTCCCAGCCCGGTGAAGTACTGGCGCAGGGCGTGCCAGTCGCCCCGGTACCCGGCCTCGTCGGCTACGCCGAAGGCCTTGCGCATCGACGACCACATCCCGTCGGCGGCCACCACGTAGGCGGCGTCGACGGGCCCGGCGTCGGTCTGGAGGTGGATCCCGGTGCCGGCGGTTGCGCCGGTGACCTGGCAGCCCTGCAGCACACGGGCGCCGGCGCCCTCGGCCATGGCCACCAGGGCGGCGTCGAGGTCGTACCGGCGGGCCGTGGCTGCAAAAGTCCCCCCCGCCGGCAGCGGGAAGGTGGCCTGGCGCCCGTCGGGGACCCTGAGGACGGCGCCGTCGACCCTCTGCCACGACGCCACGTCACCCGGTCGCAGGCCCATCGAGTCCAGCCGGCGGAGGGCCCCGATGGTCAGGCCGTCGCCGCAGCACTTGTCCCGGGGGAAGCGGGCCCTGTCGACGAGCACCACCTGGCGCCCCTGGCGGGCCAGGGTCAGGGCGGCCGACGCCCCTGCCGGCCCGGCGCCGACCACGGCGACCTCGGTGGCGATCATCGGCGGGAGGCGGGACGGGGTCTCAACCGGCGATGGCGGCGCGCACGGCCGAGTCAAGGTCTCGGTGGCGCCAGGCGAACCCGCTGGAGTCGAGGACCGCCGGGGTGACCCGCTGGCTGGTCAGCACCAGCTCGTCGGCCATCTCCCGGCCGAGCACAGCCCGCAGGGCGATGGCGGGCACCGTGGCTCGGGTGGGCCGGCCGAGGACCTTGCCCAGGCAGGCGGTGAAGTCCGAGTTTCGCACCGGCTCGGGGGCCACCAGGTTGACCGGACCGCTCAGTGACTCGGTCTCGAGGGCGTGGAGGATGGCGCCGACCTCGTCGGCGATCGAGATCCAGCTGGTCCACTGGCTTCCGTCACCCAGGCGCCCGCCGAGGCCGGTCTTGAACAGCTTCAGCTGGGGTGCCAGCGCCCCGCCGTCTCCGGCCAGCACGATCCCGCTGCGCAGCACCACCGTCCGCACGCCGGCGTCGGCCGCCGGGGCGGTGGCCCGCTCCCACAGCTGGCACAGCTCGGGCAGGTACCCGAGGCCAGCGGGGCTCGACTCGTCGAGGATCTCCTCCCCCCGGTCGCCGTACCACCCGATGGCCGAGGCGTTGACCAGCACCCGGGGACGGTGGTCAGGCCCGGCGTCGGCAATCCGGCCGGCCACCAGAGAGGTCCCCCTGACCCGGCTGTCGAGCACCCTGGCCTTGTGGTCGGCGCTCCAGCGCCGCGCCGCGATGCCCACGCCGGCCAGGTTGACCACGGCGTCGGCGCCCACCACGCCGGGATCGAGGTGGCCGCCGGCCGGATCCCATCGCAGCTGGCCCGGCCCCGGGCTGTCGCGCACGACCGGCACCACCTGGTGGCCGGCGCCGGTCAGGGCGGGCACCATGTGCCGGGCCACTAGCCCGTGGCTGCCGGTGACGGCGATCCTCACCGGCACACCCGCCTTTTCTGGCGCCTGCAGGCCGCGTCGCTCAGGGGCGAGGCGTCCCGTGGGGTTGGCCGACCTGGTCGTAGCACCCCGAGTGGAAGTGCTCGACCCGGGCCCACCGGCCTCCGCAGTAGACGTTGGCGATCACCTGCTCCTGGCGGGCCTTGGCGCTGTACCTCACCGGCTCGCTGCAGTGTGCGCAGGCGGTGGCGCTGCCCGGTTGCACCGGCCGGGTGACAGCTCGGCTGGTGGCCAGGCGGCTGGGGACTCGGCCGGTGGGGACTCGGCCGGTGGGGACTCGGCCGGTGGGGACGATGGTGTCCATGGTGGAGCATCGGCACCGGCGGGCTGGTTCTGAGCACAAATGTGGCGCCGGGGGCGGCCCGGCGCGGTCGGGCCATCAGCCCCTGACCAGCGGCTTGTAACGGATGCGGTGAGGCCGGTCGGCGTCGGCTCCGGCTCGCCGGCGGTGGTCCGCCTCGTACTCGCTGAAGTTGCCCTCGAACCAGCGCACCTGCGAGTCGCCCTCGAAGGCCAGCACGTGGGTGGCGACCCGGTCGAGGAACCAACGATCATGGCTGATGACCACGGCGCAGCCGGGGAACGCCAGCAGCGCATCCTCCAGGGCCCTCAGGGTGTCCACGTCGAGGTCGTTGGTGGGTTCGTCGAGCAGCAGGACGTTGGCGCCCTGGCGGAGGACCTTGGCCAGCTGCACCCGGTTCCTCTCTCCCCCCGAGAGGTGGGCCACCCCCTTCTGCTGGTCGCTCCCCTTGAAACCGAAGCTGGACACGTAGGCCCGCCCGTGGATGTCGCGGCCACCCACCACCAGATGGTCGACACCCCCGGTGATCTCCTCGTAGGCCGTCTTGGCCGGGTCGAGGCCGTGGCGGGACTGGTCCACGTAGCCGAGCACGACCGTGGGGCCGACGGCCAGGACGCCGGCGTCGACCGGCTCGTCACCGGTGATCATGCGGAAAAGGGTGGTCTTGCCGGCGCCGTTGGCCCCGATCACCCCGACGATCCCACCGGGGGGCAGGATCATCGACAGGTCGTCGATCAGCAGCCGGTCACCGAAGCCCTTGGCCACGCCCTCCCCGGTGACGACCACGTCACCCAGCCGGGGACCGGCCGGTATGGCGATCTCCAGGCCTTCGGGCCGCCCGTCGGCGGCCTCTGCCTCGGCGACCGCGGCATCGGCGACCAGCTGGTTGAAGGCGGTGATGCGGGCCCTGCCCTTGGCCTGGCGTCCCCTCGGCGACATCCGGATCCAGTCCAGCTCGCGCTCCAGGCTGCGCCGCCGGGCCTGGTCGGCCCGCTCCTCCCCGGCCAGGCGGGCCTGCTTCTGGTCCAGCCACGACGAGTAGTTGCCCTCCCAGGGGATGCCGGCGCCTCGGTCGAGCTCGAGGATCCAGCCGGCCACGTTGTCCAGGAAGTACCGGTCGTGGGTGACGGCGACGACCGTGCCCGGGTACTCCTGCAGGGTGCGTTCGAGCCATGCCACCGACTCGGCGTCGAGGTGGTTGGTGGGCTCGTCGAGCAGCAACAGGTCCGGCCTGGCCAGCAGCAGGCGGCACAGGGCCACCCGCCGGCGCTCGCCACCCGACAGGGTGCCGACGGCGGTGTCGCCCGGCGGCAGGCGCAGGGCGTCCATGGCGATCTCCAGCGACCGTTCGAGGTCCCAGGCGCCGGCCGCGTCGATCTCATCCTGCAGCCTGGCCTGCGCGGTCAGGAGCCTGTCGAAGTCCGCCCCGGGATCGGCCATGGCCTGGCACACCGCGTTGAAGCGTGCCAGCAGCTCCATGGCCGGTCCCACCCCGCCGGCGACATTGGAGGCCACGTCCTTGCTGGCGTCGAGCACCGGCTCCTGGGCCAGGTGGCCGACGGTGAACCCCGGGGTGAGCCGGGCCTCCCCGATGAAGCCGTCGTCGAGACCGGCCATGATCCGCAGCAGCGAGGACTTGCCTGAGCCGTTGGCCCCGATGACCCCGATCTTGGCCCCCGGGTAGAAGGACAGGTTGATCCCCCTGAGGACCTGGCGATCGGGCGGGTGAAAGCGCCCCAGGTCGCGCATCGTGAAGATGAACCGGGCAGGCATGGCCGCCAGTCTTCCAGCTTCGAGCGCCCTTCCCTCCCCAGGGCCCGTCCCCCGGGCCCAGCCGTGCCAGGACAGGGCACCGTTCTAGGCTGGACCGGGCCATGACCGACTTCGCCCCGCCCGCCGACGCCTTCGGCGCCAACGCCTGGCTGGTCGACGAGATGTACGAGCGGTTCAGGTCCGACCCCGCCGCGGTCAGCGAGAGCTGGCGGGAGTTTTTCGAGGGCTACCGGCCCGGGGGAGCCAACCTGGTCCGCTCGGCCGGCGCCGCCGAGCCGGGCACCGCCGTGCCGGGCACCGCCGAGCCGGAGGGCGGCGACGGCCTGGCCCTCGACGGGCCGGCCGGCTACGCCGGAGGCGTGGCCATCAGGGGAGCGGCCGCTCGGGTCGTGGCCAACATGACGGCCAGCCTGGGCGTGCCCACCGCCACCAGCTTCCGGACCGTGCCCGCCCGCCTGCTCGAGGTCAACCGCACGATGCTCAACAACCAGCTGGCCCGCACCCGCTCAGCGGGAAAGGTGAGCTTCACCCACCTGATCGGTTGGGCCGTGGTGCGGGCCCTGGGCGAGGTGCCCGCCCTCAACTCCTCTTACTCGGCAGGCCAGGACGGGGGTGGGCCGCTGCTGGTCAGGCCGGCCCACGTGGGCATGGGGATAGCCGTCGACCACCAGCGGGCCGACGGCACCCGGCGCCTGCTCGTGCCCGTGATACCGAACGCCGACACCCTGGACTTCCGTAGCTACTGGGCCGCCTACGAGGACCTGGTCCGCAAGGTCCGCACCGGCAAGATCGGCCCCGACGACTTCTCGGGCGTGACGGTGACGCTCACCAATCCGGGGACCATCGGGACGGTGCAGTCCGTGCCCCGGTTGATGCCCGGTCAGGGTGCGATCATCGGGGTGGGCAGCATCGACTACCCGGCCGAGTGGCAGGCCGCCGACCCTCGTGAGCTGGCCCATCTGGGTGTCTCCAAGGTGGTGAGCATCTCGTCCACCTATGACCACCGGATCATCCAGGGGGCCGAATCGGGCCTCTTCCTGAAGAAGCTCCACGGTCTGCTCCTGGGCCAGGACGGCTTCTACGAGTCGGTCTTTCGCTCCATGGGCGTCCCCTACGAGCCGGTGCCCTACCTGCGCGACGTCAACGACCCCCAGGACGCGGCCGCCACCCGTACATCCAAGCAGGTCGAGGTCGACCAGCTCGTCAACGCCTACCGGGTGCGCGGTCACCTGATCGCCCACCTCGACCCGCTGGCCTGGAAGCCGGCGTCCATGCACGCCGAGCTCGACCCTGCCACCTACGGCTTGACGGTGTGGGACCTGGAGCGGGAATTCCTATCTCACGGGCTGGGTGGGAAGTCCCAGATGAAGCTGGGCGACATCCTTTCGCTGCTGCGAGACGCCTACTGCCGCACCGTCGGCGTCGAGTACATGCACATCCAGGATCCGGTCCAGAAGCGGTGGGTACAGGAGCACGTCGAAGGGGTGAGCAACGATGTGGGCCCCGAGGACCACCGGCACATACTGGGCCGCCTCAACGCCGCCGAGGCCCTCGAGAGGTTCCTGAACACCAAGTACATCGGCCAGAAGCGCTTCGGCCTGGAGGGTGGCGAGTCGGCGATCCCGCTGCTCGACGCCGTGCTCGACGCCGCCGCCGTCGCCGGCCAGGCCCAGGCGGTGATCGGAATGGCCCACCGCGGCCGGCTCAACGTCCTCATAAACATCGTGGGGAAAGGGTACGGCGAGCTGTTCGGCGAGTTCGAGGGAAATATCGACCCCGAGAGCACGCAGGGTTCAGGGGACGTCAAGTACCACAAGGGGTTCAGGGGGAAGTTCACCGGACGAGCAGGGCGCACCATCGACCTGGTGCTGGCATCCAACCCGTCCCACCTCGAGGCCGTCGACCCCGTGGTCGAGGGCATGGCCCGGGCCCGCCAGGACCAGCTGGGGCGGGAGGCCCCGGGGGAACCCCACCCGGTGCTGCCCCTGCTGATCCACGGCGACGCCGCGTTCGCCGGTCAGGGGGTGGTGGCCGAGACCCTGAACATGTCCGCCCTGGCCGGCTACGAGACGGGGGGAACCGTCCATCTGGTCATCAACAACCAGCTCGGGTTCACCACAAATCCGGACTCCGCCCGGTCCTCGATCTACGCCACCGACGTCGCCAAGATGGTGCAGGCGCCGATCTTCCACGTCAACGGCGACGACCCCGAGGCCTGCGTGCGAGTGGGCCGCCTGGCCTTCGGGTTCCGCCAGGCATTCCACAAGGACGTCGTCATCGACATGGTCTGCTACCGCCGCTTCGGCCACAACGAGCAGGACGACCCGAGCCTGACCCAGCCGATCCTCTACCAGCTGATCAAGGACCACCGCAGCGTCCGCAAGCTCTACACCGAGGCCCTGGTCCGTCGGGGGGACATCACCCTCGACGAGGCCGAGGAGGTGCTGGCCGACTTCGGCCGCCGGCTGCAGTCGGCCCTGGACGAGACTCGGGCATCGGCTCCGCCGCGGCCCACCCAGGTGCCGCCGGCGCCGCCACCCGCCCCGGTGCTCCCTTCCATCGACACCACCGTGAGCCGTCACCGCCTCGACGAGCTGGTGGCGGCCCTGGACACCCATCCGGAGGGGTTTAGCGTCCATCCCAAGCTGGCCCGTGTGTTCGGCGCCCGGCGAGGCCTGTGGGACGAGGGGACGGTGGACTGGGCCCTGGGCGAGACGCTGGCCTACGCCACCTTGGTGGCGGATGGCCACGACGTGCGCATCGCCGGCCAGGACACCCGCCGGGGCACCTTCGGGCACCGCAACGCCGCCCTGGTCGACCACCGCAGCGGTGGCGAGCACATCCCCCTGGCCGCGCTCGGCGCGACGGCCGGCCGGGTAGATGCCGGCCGGTTCGCCATCTACGACTCGTTACTGTCGGAGTACGCCGCCCTGGCCTTCGAGTACGGCTACTCGCTGGTCCAGCGAGATGCGCTGGTGATCTGGGAGGCGCAGTTCGGAGACTTCGTCAACGGTGCCCAGATAGTCATCGACCAGTTCATCGCCGCCGCCGAGATCAAGTGGCAGCAGAGCAGCGGGCTGGTGCTGTTCCTGCCCCACGGGTACGAAGGCCAGGGGGCCGAGCACTCGTCGGCCCGCATGGAGCGCTTTTTGGACCTGTGTGCCGAGGACAACATGCAGGTGGCCGACGTGACCACGGCCGCCCAGGTGTTCCACCTCCTGCGGCGCCAGGTCATGCGCTCGGTGCGCAAGCCTCTGGTGCTGTTCACCCCGAAGCGCTACCTGAGGGCCCGCCAGGCTCAGAGCCCGATCACCGACCTGGTCAGTGGGAGGTTCTGCGAGGTCCTGGACGATCCCTCTCCCGGCGACCGGTCCCGGGTGCGCCGGGTGGTCCTGGCCACCGGCAAGATGGCCCTCGATCTGATCTCCCGCCGCGAGCAGGTGGGCGCGGTGGAGGTGGCGGTCATCCGGGTCGAGCAGATCCATCCGTGGCCGGCCGACCAGATCGCCGGGATGCTGGCCGGCTACGACGGGGCCGAGGAGGTGGTCTGGGCGCAGGAGGAGCCCCAGAACATGGGTGCGTGGAACTTCGTGCGGGACCGGATCCGGGCCCTGGTGGGGGACGACTACCGGTTCCGCAAGGTGACCAGGGTGTCGTCGGGGTCGCCGGCCACCGGCAGCTACGCCCTGCACAACCTCGAGCAGGAGGATCTGCTCGAACGGGCCCTGGGCCGGCGCTGAGCGGGCACCTTCCCCCGCCTGGCCGCCGGCCGCCGGCCGTGGTCGCTCGCGCCGGCCCCGGGACATGGTTGACTGTGGCCAGACATGCCAGTGCGCCACGTCGTCGTCGACGGCTCCAACATCGCCACCGAGGGGCGCTCGCTTCCTAGCCTCGGCCAGCTCGACCAGGCGGTGCGGGAGTTTCTGGCGGACAACCCCGACGACGTCGTCACCGTGGTGGTCGACGCATCCTTCGGTCACCGTATCGACGCCACGGAGGTGGTCACCTTCGAGGAAGCCGAAGCGGCCGGTGAGGTGGTGTCCCCGCCGGCCGGAGCGATCGGCCGGGGCGATGCGTTCCTGCTGCGCATCGCCGAGAAGACGGGGGCGACGGTCCTGTCCAACGACTCCTTCCAGGAGTTCCACGGCGAGCACGACTGGCTGTTCAGCGAGGGCCGGCTGGTCGGGGGCAAGCCGGTGCCCGGTGTCGGGTGGATCTTTACGCCCCGGACGCCGGTGCGGGGCCCGAAGAGCCGCGAGGCCGTCAAGGAGGCCAAGAGGCGCCGGCGTCCCGAGACGGTGACCGGGCCCGAGGCCAGCGGCTTGGAGGTGGCCGCCGTGCGAGCCAAGGGCAAGGCCAAGAAGGTGGAGCGGGCCATCGCCCGGGCCACGGAGGAGGCCGTCGAACCCGATCGGACCAAGCGGCGCCGGCGCCGGCGAGGGGGGGAGCAGCCGGCGGACCCCCTGAACGAGCCCCTGACCTTCATCACCTTCATCGCCGGGCACCCGCTGGGGACGGAGGTGTCCGGCCTGATCGAGTCGTTCTCCTCGCACGGCGCCTTCGTCACGTCCGCGGGGACCCGGTGCTACGTCCCCCTGTCGGCCATGGGCAACCCGCCTCCCCGGGCGGCGCGCGAGGTGCTGACGCGGGGGGAGGAGCGCCAGTTCGTGGTCCAGGCGCTGGATCCACTGCGGCGGGGCGTCGAGCTGGCTCTCCCCGGCTTTGCCCGCCTGGCCGGCGCGCCCACCGACGAGACGGTCGAGGCCGAGATCAGCCCCGAGCAGGACGTGGAGCCGGAAACGTCGCCGGCCCCGAAGCGGCGCTCCCGGGCCAGGGTACCAGCGGCCCCGCCCCAGGACCCTCCGGTGGTGCTCCCAGCCCCCGAGCCGGCAGCTGCCGAAGCCGCTCCTGCGACCGAGGTGGCCACGGTGCCAGGGGCCGCCACCAGGACAGCCAAGGCGGCCAGGGACACCACCAAGGCACCGCCGGCCGCCGGGGCCACGAGGCCCACCAAGGCCGCCAAGGCCCGGGCCGTGGGCACCGCCAAGGCTCCCATGCCGGCCGGGGCCCCCGAGCCGGCCGGGGCTCCCATGCCGGCCGGTGTCCCCGAGCCGACCGGGGCCCCCGAGCCGGCCGGGGCTCCCATGCCGGCCGGGGCCCCCGAGCCGACCAAGTCCCCCGAGCCGGCCGGGGCCACGAAGGCAAGCAAGGCCCCGAGGGCCCCCAAGGCGAGGGCCCCGGAGGCGACCGAGGCCCCAGAGGCCACCAAGGCGGTGAAGCCGACCAAGGCCCCGAAGGTCCCCAAGGCGACCAAGGACACGAAGGCAAGCAAGGCCCCGAGGGCCCCCAAGGCGAGGGCCCCGGAGGCGACCGAGGCCCCAGAGGCAACCAAGGCGGTGAAGCAGACCGAGGCCCCGAAGGCGAGGGCCCCGGAGGCGACCGAGGCCCCAGAGGCAACCAAGGCGGTGAAGCAG
>JBOGGP010000064.1:0-11205 GCA_050744105.1 Acidimicrobiales bacterium | reverse complement strand
CACAGGTGGTGGATGCTCAGCGAGGGGCGGGGACTTTTGCCTGGCCACCAGTGGGGGACCGAAACCGGCCACCACTGGGGACTTCGACTTGGCCACCAGTGGGTACTTTTACATGGCCACGGACACACACGGGCCTCCGGCGACGCAACCGCTGGGGCCCGACCACAGGATCCGAGTGTGGCCCGGGGACCGAGCGGTAAAGGCCTGACAGGTGTCGCCGCTCGGGCAGGCTTCCGGTGCATCGACGGGCGCCAGCACGGGGGGATCCAACGTCCGGGGTACACCAACGCTCCGCCCCTTGGTACCCCCGGTGCCTACGGGCGCCAACTCCATCCGCAGGGTTTTCCCCACGGCGAGGGACTCGGAGCATCCGGCGGCGGCGCCGCCGAGGACGTAGCCCCCGTGGGCGGGCAGCAACACACAACGCGAAGCGGCGCCCGGCTGGTGACCACCGCTGGAGGTGCGGGGGCGAGAGGCGGTTGCTGAGCCGCACCCCGACACGGTGACGGCGAGAGCCAGGGCGAGGGCGAACGCACTTCGACGACCTGGCAGCACCCGCCCCCCTGACGTCGACCTGGTCGGCCCCGGCACCCTCCCGGTGCTCAGAGCGCCTATGCCGACGGCCTTGGTCTGCCCACCAGGCGGTTGCCTTGCTCTCCCAAGACCAAGCACCCCGATGATCCCGAGGTACTCAAGGGTGAACGTCGAGAGGTACTGGTTTAGGAACGGCGCCCAGACCGCCAAACCAGCCAAGAGCCCGCCGGCGAGGAGCCGGTGAGGACGGCGGATCCGGCTCCGCAACGACCAAGCGGTCCCCAGCCCGAACAGGAAGGGCAACCCGACGTCGCCGACCAGCCCGAAGTCTCGCTGGAACGGTTCCAGCCAGGTGTACGTGTTGTCCGGGAACGGCACTGATGCGAAGGGTGAGACGGTCGGCGCAGCGCGCCAGCCCGGGACGAGCTTTTCCAGGGTACTGGTTGTGGCCAGCCCATAGTTGCCCGGCGGGTATGCCGTCTCGGGTTTTCCTTCCACCAGTTGACCAAACGCCGGTATCGCCCCGCCGAGATAGATGAGGACGCTGGCTCCGGAGGTGTGCTTCAAGGTCGATGATAGGTACGGTTGAATCTCGGGGTTGTTGGAGCCGGTCTTGGCCGTGACCACGGCCACCAACTGGAATGCTGCGAGGCCCAGAAAAGCCACTGCTATCGCCTGCCTCCTACTCGGCAACCAGGCAAAGTGGTCTCGTACCCGTCCATCGGCCAGCAGCAGGGCTGAAGCTGCAGTCCAGGCGAGGGCCACAAAGATCAATGTTCGGGAAAGAGAAGCAAGAAGAGCGAGAGCGGTGAAGGTCAGGACGGCGACCCGGATAGGTCGCCGAACACGAAACCCGAAGGCTTGGGGATAGGCGTAGGTGACGAAGACGAGGGGCCCGAGGAAGTAGAGCAGCCGAGCGGGAAGGAAGAACGAGTTTACGAAGGCGCTTCCGCTCTGCCCCTGACGGACCTGGCTGGCGCTGTGCAGAAGCGAAGGTAAGCCGAAGGTGGTGGAGACGGCATGCAGATAGAACCCCACGCCGATCGTGAACGCCAGCGGGAACCCGTACTTGCATCCTCTGACCACTCCCGGTGTGTAGGCGGCGTCGTCAAGGGACCGCGCGTTTGGTGGGTGGCCGAGCACCAGCACCGTTCCCAGGTTGAACGTGCCGATGCCGCCCGCCAGTGCTGCCCAGGCCTCGCCTGGTAGGCCAGAGAAGTGGATCAGGTTGCTCGCGTAGACGAGCAGCGCTGCGGTCCATGCCGTGTTGTGGAACACCAGCGCGGTACTTCCCAACGGCCATATGCGGCGCGCCACAACCGTCCACGGACCCAAGATCAGCCCGAATACCAGTGCGATCGATCCACTTCCGGTCATGGCAGGTTCGTCGGGAGAGGGACGGCGCCACGTCGGAACAGTCTTGCGCTGGCAACGGCAAAGGCGATCACCGTCGCCAATGGGACCAGTTCCCAGGCCCGCAACCCCAGGATGATGGCCAGAACGGCGATGTGGACGACGAAGAGCAAGGCCGCCTCCCGGGCCACCGAGGGCCACTGGGCGGCATCACGGTGTGATGCCCGGGTGCGCAGTTGCCAGATGATCGAGAACGGAATGGCTAACCCATACAGCATGGAGAATATGAAGATGCGGTGATATCCCACGGCCTGCACGGCTCCGCCCTTGATGACAAGACGCAGCACCAAGGGCATGGCGAGCAGGTAACCCACCGTGATGGCCACAGTCGGTAGGGCGATGGGCCGGGCCCGGAACACGTCGAGCCGCCCGGCAAGAGCCTGAGCGCCCAGCGGACCGACGACGACCACCGTTGCCGCGCCAAAGAACTCGAAGGCCAGAGCGCCGGCGCCGGCCCAACCTCTCCCAGCCGCCAACAGCACCGCTTGATCCGCGACGGCGTCTACTTGGACGGCGAGCAGGTAGAGTAGAGGCCACGCCAACGACAACTGGCGCTCGGAGCGAGGGGCGGGCGCCCTCCCGCTTACCCCGATGGCGATGGCCGCCTGCCAGACTGCGCCGAACCAGTAGCCCAGAAGGATCTTCGTCGGCTGGTCGATGCCGATCACCTGCCACGAGGCGATCGTCAACCCCGGAGCCGTGACGGCCCCGAGGAGGGCGTAGGCCTGCCGCCCGACAGCGGCAGAGCGCTGGCAGCCCCACAGGAACACCGACGAGGCGACGAGGACGCCGACGAGGCAACCACCTGGTGGAAATAGCACGAAGAGCGCGGCGGCGACCGAGATCGATACCATCGCGGCGACGGTGGCCGTCCCAGTCCGGATCCTTCCTGACGACCACCACAAAGCCAGGAGCATTCCAAAGAGGTTGGACAGGATCGCCGCCACCGACAGCGCCACCTCGAGGCGGTCGAGGGTGTTCGTGCCATATGCATGCTGGTAGAAGTACCGTTCGCGAACGAAGGTCGTCAGGTAGCTGACGCCACTAACACCAACGATCACCAAGGTCCAGTTCGCCTTCGTGGTCTTGGGCTCTTGTCCCCGGAGGCCGGATCGGGACGGCCAACGCCCCCTCGTCACCGGGCCCGGCTCCTCCAGTCCGTGGCATGACCCCCCGATCCGCCGCCAGCACTGGTGGCATCAATTGGGCAAGCCAGCAGAAAGGTCGGAGGCCACCTGAGACCCTTGCGGGCCGCGACCGAGCGATATGCGGCAAGTGACCGCTCAGCCACACGTCCTTGATCGAACGCCAACAGTGCGCGCTTGGATGCATTGTGGCCCAGACGAGCGCGGAGAACAGGATCGTCGATCAGCTTGCCGATCGCCGCTGCCAGTCCCTGGGTTGATCGGGGAGGGACGAACAGGGCGTGGACGCCAGGAGCGCCGATCTCCCGGCAGCCGCGGATGTCGGTGAGCACCATCGGTCTGCCGCATGCGGCTGCCTCCATCGAGACCCGCGACATGCCTTCGCGGTGGGAAGGCAGGACGAACACGTCACATGCCGACAAGACCCCCGGCATGTCGCCGCGGAAGCCGAGAAGCTGGACACCATCAAGTACGTCGGCGGTGGCGTCGGCCTTGTCGAGGTCTGGGGGGCCGACCCAGACGAAGCGGGCCCTGCCGGCAAGGATCCGAGCCGCGGCGGCGAACTCCGGTATGCCTTTCTCGGCGACGCATCGTCCCACGCCCCCGACAAGGAGTTCTCCTTCTCTGAGGCCGAGCTCGTCCCTCACCTTCGATCGTCCCGAGCGATCAAAGGTGAAGCGACAAAGGTCGATGCCGTTTCCGACCACCTCGGCCTTTCCTCGCCTCACGGCAAAGGCCAGCGTCTGGCGGTCTTGGTCGTTCTGGTAGAGCTCGAAATCGGAGAACAGGCCCGCCACCGCCTCCGCTGCGTAGACAGGCCAGCGCTTGCGCCGCCGGTCCGCTGGCTGGGCCCACAGGCCATGGCACGTGTTGACGATGATCCGAACCCCGGCGGCACGTCCGACGACTCGTCCGACAACCCCTGCCTTAGGAGTGTGCGTGTGGAGCACATCGGGCTTCAAGCACCGCAGCTCCCGGTAAAGCTGGCCTGCGACGTGTGCATCTGCCCTGAGGTCCCAGCGACGGGTGAACGCCGGCAGGCCGACGTGGCGAACACCGATCTGCTCCAGCTCGTGGCCAAAGGGTCCCGGCGCGGACATCCCCACCGTCTCGAGGCCGCCAGCCACGTCCACCTCGAGTTCCCGGCGCAGGCCTAGGGCCAGCGTGGCGTCGATGGTAGTCAGGTGCACGACGCAAAGCCGCGGGCGTGCGGTTTTCCTGGTCCCTGCGGTTCTCCTGGGCCCTGCGATTCTCCTAGTCACAGAGCCGGCGGCCGGCGGGCGACAGCAGTTGCTCCCAGCGGCCGAGCATCGCCACGCGGAACGCGCACGCCGGCGAGCGCTCGGCTCGGACCCGCAGGGTACGCTGCCAGCCTCGGCCCAAGACGCGAGCAAGGACCGACTCGGCCGAGCCCACCTGGAAGCGCCCAGCCTCCCCTAGAACGCCGTCCACCAAGGCGGCCAGCGGCACGGCGAGCCCCCTCTTCCGCGCTGGCGCCCGCAGCTGGGGCAGGCGTCGGTAGAGCTCGTCTCGGATCGGGCTCTTGGGTGGCGAGGTCATCGCCCTGACGGTAGTGGCGACGACGGGGTCCAGATAGGGCACGCGTGCTTCGAGCGAGTACGCCATAGTGGCCCGGTCAGTCTTCTCCAGGTAGACGTTGGGCAGCCACCGGGTCTCATCGTAGGCTCGGGCCCGACTGAGTCCAGTGCCTTTGGCTAGACCTTCCCACGCCGAGTCGGCCAGTTCGATGGCCGCGCGGGCAGAGGGTAGGTCGGCCCGGTCCAGCCAGCCGGCTTCCGACCCAAGCAGAGCTCCGTGGGCACGCATCCCCGACCCCCACAAAACGGCTTCGAAGGCCCGCTGACGCGGAAGGTCGCCCCGCCTCCACGCCCAGTGCGGTGCCACGTGGCGGGTGAGCCTGCTGTGGATCCGAAAGGCGCGGTGATCGAGCTTCGATGCGATCCGGTACCGACCGTAGCCGCCAAACATCTCGTCAGCCCCCTCCCCGGCCAGCACCACCTTGACCTCTTGCCCCGCTACCCGGCTCAGCGCCATGAGGGGTAGGACCGCTGCGTCTGCGTAGGGTTCTCCGTGGACCCGGAGGAAGGTGTCCGCTGCGTCGCGCATGTCCGTCACCGAGACTGGGACCCGGTTGAACTCGACACCAAGTGAGCGGGCGTTGGCCTCGGCGAAAGCACTCTCGTCGAGGTGGGGGTAACCGGGGAACGACAGCGTGAAGGTACGGACCGGAGACGCGAGCTCGGCGGCGACCGACGCCAAGAGTGTCGAGTCCAATCCGCCGCTGAGGAACACCCCTACCTCCACGTCCGCGGTCATGTGGGCCCGCACCGAATCAGCAATAGCGTGGCGAAAGGCCAGCGCCGGCTCTGAAGTGGCCGGCAGAGGATCAAGGAGGCGCTGGGACTCTTGCCAGGAACCATCTCGTCTCCGCCAGGCCACCGTAGTGCCAGGCGGGACCTTGGTGATGGTGCGAAAGACGGTCGCCACGTTGCCTGTGTGCCCGTATGCCAGATAGTGGGCAAGACCGACGGGGTCGATGTCCCAGGCGTCGGGGGATTCCAAGAGAACGGGGATCTCCGAAGCGACGCTAACGCCCCCGCTCGGGTGGCGCAGGACGTAGGCCGGCTTGACGCCCCATCGGTCACGGCAAATGCTGAGCGTCTGGTATGTGTCGTCCCAGATGGCTGCGGCGTACATCCCTCGGACCCGGTTGAGCCCTTCGTGGCCCTGGCGGTCAAGGAGCTCGCAGAGGACCCGAGTGTCCGATTCGGCGCTCGTCAGGTGGAGATCGCGGGCGACCTCGCGATAGTTGTAGAACTCACCATTGTAGGACAGCGCCAGAGAACCACCTTCGGAGGAGACCGGCTGGGAGCCCGCGCTTCCGAGCCCGATGATCTCCAGGCGCGTGTGCGCCAGCAGCACACCGCCGTCCCTGCTCCTCCAGGTACCCTCGTCGTCCGGACCACGGTGGCGCAACAAACGGAGCACCTGTGGCAGGCGGGCCTGCCACAGGTCCGGCCGGGTCGTCGCGAATATCCCACACACGGTCCCTACCGCCTCCGAAGCTAAGAAGCCCGCTTGAGGGCCCGGATCATGAGCAGGTCCCCAAGTCCGACCCTCCCCAGGCCTCGCTCCACGCCTCCGTGCAGCCAGCGGAAAGGGGCTGCGGCACGCCCGTACTTGAGGACGTCGGTCACCTTCTGATCAGACACCATCTGGTCGGTTGTCCGTGGAGCACCCTGGCGGTTGAAGGCGTCCTGGAGGATCGTCTTGGGGTTGATCTTTCGGGTCATTACAAGGTCG
This sequence comes from Acidimicrobiales bacterium, assembly GCA_050744105.1. GTDB lineage: Bacteria > Actinomycetota > Acidimicrobiia > Acidimicrobiales > Palsa-688 > JBOGGP01. Next base: position 4,789 of record JBOGGP010000064.1, on the reverse strand, counting down.
ACCTCGAAACCATGGTCCCTCAAGAGGCGGCTGAGGTTGTCTGCGGTGAAGTAGTTGAGGTGCTCGACACAAACGCCGCGGTTACGCCGGCCCAGCAGGCGACATGTCATCGCCCGGCCGTTAGGGACAGTGAGCAGCATCGCGCCACAGGGACGGAGGAGGCGGGCGCACTCGTCCAGGAACGGCCCGGGTTGGGCGAGATGCTCGAGTGTGGCCCAAAGCGTGACAACATCGAAGCCCTCGCCGGGGATGCGCCCAGCGGTGACGTCGCCCTGCTGGAGCGGAAGGCCAAGCTCTCGCCGCCCGAACTCGACGGCTGGACCGTCGATGTCAATGCCGGAGGCTTCGAAGCCCTGGTCCTGCGCGACCTTGACGAACGAGCCTGTCGAGCACCCAACGTCGATCAGGCGGCCCCCCAGGCCCTCGAGGAGCACCTGTTCGACGCAGTAGCGCTCCGCATGGAAGTCGCTGAGCAGCTTGTCGGGGTCGAGGAAATACCGACGCCCCAAGCGTTCGTAGTGAGAGGTGAGCCATGACGCCGACGGACGGGGGTTGATCAATTCGGTCCGACACGTCGGACAGCGCCGGAATGTGACCTCCTGCTTCGAGAACAGGACGGTCTGCGCCTCGAAAGGCTCGTGGCACACCGGGCAGGGCTCTCCCTCCCCGAGTTCCATCGGTGCCCAGTCGCCACCGATGTCTTCGACCTGGGTGATGTGCCCGCCTCCTTCGTCTGTGGGAGCCCGGGATCGCCCACGAAGCCTTCGATGGTAGCAGCATTCGATCTTGATAGCGGCAAGACGGCCCGAGCCGGAAGCTGGCGCAGCACAGGCCACGGCGTCCGCGCATCCCCTCGGGCACGCATCAGCGGCCCGCAGCCCGCCGGGCGCTTGTCTTGGGACTACAATCCGGCCGATGCAGGTAGCCGTCACCGGCGGGGCGGGCTTCATCGGGGCCAATCTGGTGCGTCGCCTGCTCGGCGACGGAGCCGGCGTGACTGTTTTGGACGACTTCTCCACGGGCAGCGAGGCCAACCTGGCAGGGTGCGCCGCGGTCGTGGTCGAAGGCTCGATCCTCGACCCTGCCTCGCTGGAGCGGGCGATGGACGGCGCCGATGCGGTCGTTCACCTGGCGGCTCGGCCCTCGGTCCCCCGGTCACTTGAGGATCCCGTGGCATCCCATCACGCCAACGCCACAGGGACCCTGCTCGTCCTGGAGGCGGCCCGGCGGGCGGGCAGCCCGCAGGTAGTCCTGGCTTCCTCGTCATCGGTCTACGGCGGCAACCTCACCCTGCCCAAGCACGAGGGCCTTCGACCGATGCCGCTCAGCCCTTATGCGGCGTCCAAACTCGCCGCGGAGTCGTACGGACTGGCCTACGCCCACTGCTTCGACCTCCCCGTGCTGGCGCTGCGCTTCTTCAACGTCTACGGTCCGCTCCAGTCGTCGGGTCACGCCTACGCCGCCGTGGTCCCGGCCTTCGTCTCGGCCGCACTCGGCGGCCAGGACCTCGTGGTTCACGGCGACGGGCGCCAGACCCGGGACTTCACCTTCGTCGGATCGGTAACCTCGGCGCTGTCTGCGGCGATCCACGGTCGAGTGACGTCATCGGAGCCGGTCAACCTGGCGTTCGGCACCCGGGCCAGCCTGCTCGATGTCATCGCCGAACTTGAGTCGATCCTGGGCCGCCCTGTGGGACGGACCCACGTGGCTCCGCGGGCCGGGGACGTCAAGGACTCCCAGGCCGATGACGGCCTGCTCCGCTCTCTACTACCCAGCGCGCGGGCAGTCCCGCTCCGAGACGGCCTGGCCGAGACCGTCGCATGGTCTATTGCCCCCGACGCCGAGTTCTTCGGGTGAACGTCGGCCCCTCGGCCCCCCCCGAGCTTCGCATTCGCCTGGCCCGGCCGACCGCTGGCGAGGAGGAGCTTGAGGCCGTCGGGCGGGTCCTGGCCTCGGGCCAGCTGACCAACGGTCCAGAGGTCGAGGCCTTCGAGCAGGAGTTCGCCGACCTCCACGGAGTGGAGCACGCCGTAGCCATGGCCAACGGCACGGTTGCCCTGGCTGCGATCTACCTCGCACTGGGGATCGGGCCCGGTGACGAGGTGATCGTCCCGTCGCTGACCTTCGTCTCGTCAGTGACGTCCATCCTCCACGCCGGCGCCCGCCCGGTGTTCGCCGAGGTCGACCCCGCCACCTACAACCTGGACCCTGATGACGTCAGCCGCCGGATCACACCGCGGACCAAGGCCGTGCTGGCCGTCCACTACGGGGGCCAGCCCGCGCCCCTCCGGCCGCTGGGAGACCTCACCGAGGAGGCTGGGATCCACCTGATCGAGGACGCCGCCCAAGCCCACGGGGCGAGTTACGACGGTGTACCGGTCGGAGGCTGGGGCGTTGCGGGGATGTTCAGCTTTACACCCACCAAGAACATGACCACCGGCGAGGGTGGAATGGTGACCACCCACCACCGCAGTCTGGCCCACCAGCTCCGGCTCCTCCGTAACCACGGGCAGACGGCGTTGTATCGTCATGAGCTCCTCGGCTGGAACTGGCGATTGTCCGACATCCAGGCGGCGGTGGGTCGGGTGCAGCTGCGGCGACTGCCGGAGATCATCGAACGAAAGCGGGCCAACGCGTCGTGGATGGGTGACCGCCTCAAGTCAATCGGCGGTGTCCACCCGCCCACCCTGCTGCCTGGTGCCAAAGGCGTCTTCATGCTCTACACCCTCTGGGTTGACCACGGGCGAGACGGCGTGCTGGAGCACCTGCTCAGCGAGGGCATCGAAGGGCGAGTCTACTTCCCGCCAGTTCATCGCCAGGCTCTCTTCGACAACCTGGCGGTCCGGCTGCCGGTCACTGAGGAGGTGGCCGAACACATCTTGTCGATCCCCTTCCATGCCCAGCTGGCCATCCGCGACCTTGATGACGTGGCGTCGTGTCTGCGCCGAGCCGTCGGCCTGTGAGCCGAGGCCAGCGGCTTGTAGGTCTTTTCCTGTTCGTCGGGGCCACCCCGGTCATGGCGCTCGTCGCCGCCGCCATCCGAGCGGCCATGGGCCCCCCGGTGCTGTTCCGCCAGGATCGGGTGGGCAGGGAGGGCGAGGTCTTCTCGTTGGTCAAGTTCCGGACCATGCGTCCTCGGTCTGACGGCGGCCAATCTGACAATGAGCGCCTTACCCGGATCGGTCGCTTCCTGCGAAGGACCAGCCTCGACGAGCTTCCGACCCTGTGGAACGTAGCCGCCGGTGACATGGTCCTGGTCGGGCCGAGGCCGTTGCTCCCCGAGTACACCGATCGCTACGACGAGCGGCAGCGGATACGGCTCCGAGTGAAGCCCGGGATCACCGGATGGTGTCAGGTCCGGGGACGCAACTCGCTCGGCTGGGACGAGAAGCTGGCGCTGGACACCTGGTACGTGGAGCACCGCACATGGCAGCTGGACCTGCGCATCCTGGCCAGCACCGTGGCCGCGGTGATCTCCGGACGCGACATCGCTCACGCCGGTCAGGCGACGATGCCCGAGTTTCGGGGTTGCCGTCGTGGTGGCCCTCGCCTCCCCGATACGCCGCCTCCCTGAGACGTCGCCGGGGTCGGGTCCGGCCAGAGGTCTCCCCGTTACACTCCACCGGGTGCACCTGCTCCCGAGTGCCCGTTCAGACAAGGCGGCGTCGTTGTCGCCGATCGGCCGGGCCCTGCGGAGACCGTGGTACGGGCTCTGGGGCCTGGCCCAGCGAGTTTTCTACGAAGGGCGGAGCTACCCCGTGCAGATCCCACACGGTCAGAGGATCTACGCCCCGTGGTTCGAGGATCCGGCCGAGGGTCATATCGCGGCTCTCCTGGAAACGGTCCGAAGCTCGGGGCCGCTCGGCGTTCATCCTGACCGTTGCTACATCCTTCACTGCCTGTGTCGGTGGGCGCTCCAGGTGCCCGGCGCCATCGCCGAGTGCGGAGTGTTCACCGGTGGGACGGCCCAACTACTGGCCCTTACCGTCCAGGATGCCGACGAGCGGCGAGACCTGCACCTCTTCGACACCTTCTCCGGCATGCCCGAGACCGCCGATCCGGCGCGCGACTACCACCAACCGGGAGACTTCTCCGAGACGTCGGTCGGCGCCGTGCGCACTCGACTCTCTGGTCTCGGGGATTGTCACATGCACGTGGGGCTGATCCCGGCCACGTTTGCCGAGGTGGCGATGATCGACCGCTACGCGTTCGTGCATGTCGATGTCGACATCTACGACTCGACGCTCGAGTGCTGCAGGTGGTTCTGGCCCCGCCTGGTCCCGGGTGGCACGATTGTCTTCGACGACTACGGCTTCTACCCGTACCGCCACGCCGCCCGTGCTGCCGTCGACGAGTACTTTGCCGTCGAGCGTCGCCAGCCGATAGTGCTGCCCACCGGGCAGGCTTTCGTCACCAAGCCGGGGTGACGGCCTCGTGGGCTGTGATACGGGCCCGATTCGTCCGTGGCGTGTGTTCTCCCTCGCGCTCACCCAGCAGGAGTCCTGTACTGCCAGGTCCCGTTCGTGCTTGGCTACCACCCCTGCCCGTCGGACTACTGGCGCTTCTCAAGCGAAGGGATTCGCGAGCTGGTTGAGCGAAGCGGGCTTCACTGTGACGAGGTCGCCGTCGCAGTGGGTGCCGGCACGGGCATGTACCGGATCGCAGTCGGCTACTTCGTGGTCGCCCACAAGGCGCCTCGACCCTGACCGATCCGTGGTCCTGACATGAACGTCTTGATCAGCTCGTCAGGTCGCCGGGGGGCGCTCGTCCAGATCTTCGGCGAGGCCAC